>QIGP01000110.1 GCA_003228965.1 Gammaproteobacteria bacterium | reverse complement strand
GGCGGCTGGTCCTGCTGGCACAGCTGGCGTCTACTGCTGCCAACCCGGTTTACTTCGCGCTGACCTGGCAAAGCAGGGGTTTTGTGAAGCTAAGTGGTGACAATTTGCGTGAGGGCATATTCTTGCTGGCAACATCTAGCAGCCCAAATGGACCAGTATTTCCGATAATTTGACGTATGTTGGCCCGGAATTTCGGTGTCTATCTTAGACCCAGTCCCGCCAAACAAGCGGATTGCGTGGTACAACAGCCTCACTTTTGGGGCCGCTTCCGAAAACTGCTCTACTTTAGTGGCTATCACTTAAGAATTCCCTTTATACTGTTTGGTCCTGATTACCCATAACACTGCGGCGACGCAGCTAAAGGTCACGGGTTCCAAGCGGCCGGCGTAGTCCAGGGAATTCGAGCAACGGATTTCTCTATGATTTGGTTCTCAGGACGTAGAAAAAAATGTTTAGTATTGTAAAACATCAGCGGCAACAGCAGGTTCCAACTGACTGTGTTAAATAGCAGCCAGCGAAATTGGAATTGCGCAATACATTGCCATAAGGGAGAGGCATTAAGTGGGTATTAAGTGGGCCGCAATAATTGCATCCGCTTTGGCCATTGCTGTGTTGGCCATGTTGATCGTGGGTTCTCGCTCTGTCGGCGTGAGTGATTACAATTTCCACTTTCAAGAACTCGATCACGTTGATAGCGGTATTCAGGCGTATAACACCCTCACTGATCAACTTGCCTCCGCTCAGCGTGACGGTCGATCTGTTGGCGACGACACGTCTTTCGCCAAGCTGGCCTTGCAAGACTTTGATCAAAAGCTGAGAGTTGGTCAGGTCAGCGATACGCAGGAAGTCACCACTCTTCGCAATACACTTATCGTCGAAATCAAATCCATACTTCAAAAAACTGAATTGATTGAACAACAACAAGACCTCATCGGTACCTTGTTGAGCGATATAAAAAGCAGCGGTCCACAAGAGGTTCAACGTTTAAAAGCCGCTAATCTGGAAAATGAATCTCAGTTGCTGTTTCAGCTTATTGTACAAACTATAGCGCTAAGCACCTCACGCACGTCAGAGCGCCTTGATACTGCGGGCACATTGCTTGATCGCGCTCAGCGCAGTGAAACACTAACCCAGGGCCCGAGTGTCGACACCATTAGGTCGATACGCCAAATTGTTGATACGCAAGTTAAACTCGATAGCGATTGGTCGGAATTGTCCCGCTCAAATCTTGTGAGTGTGGCAAACGACTTGCGCCGTAACTTTAACGCAGCACATACCAAACGAATAACCACGGCAGAAAATGCCCAAATTTTGTTGAGCGTTTTCAGCCTGTTGTTGATAGCAAGCCTCGGTTACATGGTCTATCGTCTGCAAAGTAGTTACCGGGAAATCAATCAAGTTAACCAAGAGCTCAACGTCGCCAACGACGACTTGGAACGACGTGTTGAAGAACGCACTCGCGAGCTAAACGATGCCTTTGGCGATTTAAAAGAGTCTCAAGTGCAATTGGTGCAAGCCGAAAAAATGGCCTCGCTAGGGCAGCTGGTTGCGGGTATTAGCCATGAGATTAATACGCCGCTGCTCTACCTGCAGAGCAATCAAACGGTCATACAAGAAGCGCTTGACGAGTTTCGCGAGTTTGTCCAAGAGTGTCACAACAAACTCAATCCTAAAGCGGCGCCAACGGAAGACCTCACAGATTTGCGTAAACGATACGTGAGGGGGCTCAAAGAGTTAAAGGTGACCCTGATCGAAAGCGAAATTCAGGAAGAGCTCGACGAAGTTTCAGCCTTGAGCAAAGACAATATGCAAGGGCTAGAAGAACTCACTCACATGGCCCAAGGGCTTAAAGACTTTAGCCGACTGGATCGTGCGCCCATTGCAACCTTTAATGTTAATGACGGCATCGAACGTACACTACTCATTGCCAAAAACATGCTTAAGGGCCGCATTAACGTTATTAAAAAAATGCAGGAAGTGCCACTTGTTACCTGTGCGCCGTCGCAAATTAATCAAGTGTTTCTAAACTTAATTACTAACGCTGCGCAGTCCATCGAATCTACCGGCGACATCACAATTTCGACATCCTTTGATAACGAACTGGTTCAGGTGAGCATTGAGGACACCGGGAGCGGTATTAGCAGCGAAAATCTCTCTAAAATACGCGACCCGTTTTTCACTACTAAAGAAGTGGGCGCCGGAACGGGGCTGGGACTGTCTATTTGTGAAGAAATTTTATCCGCTCACAACGGACGTCTCGAAATAAAATCAACAGAAGGAAAGGGCTCAACCTTCACTGTATTGCTACCCCAAAATCAAACCCAGGCACCGACCGCCGATATAGTCAGTGACGGCAGTGAACTAACGTCAACACAACACGACGTCCCACCACAACGCATCACGGCGGCGTCGTAAGTTGACGCATTAGTATTTATGCCTTTAATTTGTCAAATTACACACATAGCTTTTGATCGAAGCATTCGGCCTAATGATGCCGTCTTGTCACTACCTACACCTTTTATACGAAAGGTGAGCAAGCAACACGCCCACCTTATTGCAGAGATCGAATCCACATGAAGCCTAACGCCGCACGCAAAGCTAACCGGTCGAAACCCAGCATATTGTTTGTAGATGACGAGCAACGCGTGCTTAATAGCATGCGCGCGCTATTTCGCCGTGACTACAATCTGTTCCTGACCACTCGTGGCGACGAAGCTCTAAAAATCATTGACCAGAACGATATAGACGTTGTAGTCGCCGATCAGCGTATGCCGATCATGACGGGTGTAGAAATTCTCAGCAGGGTAAAGGTGAGCTCACCTAACACTATACGAATTCTGTTAACTGGCTATGCCAACGCTACGGCCATTGAAGCCGCTATAAACAGCGGCGAAGTTTATAAATTTTTAAACAAGCCCTGTCCAGTCGAAGAGCTTCGCGGGACCATTCGACAAGCAGCCGACATTGCCACCGTTACCGCTCAGAAAAACAGTGAGAATTACAAGCAACAAGTTGCCGCACAAAACTTTACCAACAGTATGAAAGATGTGCGCGTGAAGCCGTCACTGGCCGAACGTCTTAATCGTATTATGGAAGCGGTGAATACGCGTAAAAAGAACGGTAAAATTGAAAGTTCGGGGCCGATAAAGAGTGGCGGCGAATTGATAAGCAAAGAAGAGCCTGACGCCAAAGACAATATGCCGTTACCTTCGGTTTCTAAACCGATGGAGACTATCGCTGATACACCTGCGAAAAATCAGGATGGCGATCATACACTCATAGACGCAATACCAAAGAGTACTGACGATCTGGACATCAAAACTGCCCAGAGTGAGTCTGCTCATCCAATTGCCAATGAGTTTGCTCCGGAAGAAGTTAATATTACTGCGACCGGCAAACCATCGCGAAATGAACCAATGCGTATCGCGGCGCGGGAGCATGAAAAGCCGGTAGGGCTGAAAATTGGCGATGTGTCATCGCTCGAAACGAAGAAGTTACTCAACGCCGTTGACTCTGGATCCGGGGCATTGTTGTCTGCCGGTAAAAAACCGCCAGCATTGAATGCCGAGTCGGCCGAGCCCGCAGATACTCAATCGATAAGTGCTCCAAGCACACCCGAAGTACAAAAGAGCAATACAATCAGCACTACACGGCGAATGACTGTAGACGATGACTCAGTCGATACTGAATCCAATGCCACAAAATTGGAGACGATCAAACTAGAGTTTGATCTTATCGGCAAAGACGACGAAGACGAATCAATGCTTTCTGAATTTGTTGAGAAAGCTCTGAGTCCACGAGCCACCGACACGACGGACACAAACGCTACAGCCGAATCTGGTAGCGACAACGAGCAAAGCACTTCAACAAACGATCACAATCTGACAGCCGCGCCCTACTCCCAACTCAACGGGGCCATTCATGCCATACCGCCTGGTTTGAGTGACCGAATCAGTGCAAAAATTTCTCGCTCCATTGCGTCAAAACCCAAATCCGTCGTGCCGACTACAAAGATTCCTGCGCTGAGCCCGGAACCCTTTGTCGATGAGAACGTCGACGAGAATTTGTTCTCAGAGAGCGTAACTGAAAAACGCTCGTTCCCTGTGCTTACCGTGCCTGGTCACATCACAGACAAAGAAAATGCAAAAGCCGCAGCTAACGAGAAGTTCGACAGCGTCGAAATCACGCTCGGTGGTAATACGCATGAAATTGTCGATCTAACTCACTCGGTCGAAATTATAATGAGCGGCGACACTCACAGAATTCGCGGCAGCGCTGAGGAATCTTTGGGCGCCCGTACGGATATGACCCTACCCGGTGGGATGGGAGGATTCGGCAATCAACACAATGAAGCCGAGGTGCCGTCAGCTGAGGCGGAGCTTAGTGACGAAACCATCGGAACGCCAGGCAATCAATCACTTGCCGACGAGAATCGCCGCATGCGAGTGGTTGGCACGGGTAAGTACCGCATTTCGATCATTGTATTTTCTTCCGACAAAGCTTTTGCCAAATCGGTGGGTCGCTCGCTGCATGGTTTCTTCTACACATTCCATGCGACTACAATTGAGCAACTGACCTATGCGATTAAAGGCGTTGATCCCGCTGTGTTAATCACCGACGTGAGCACCGAGCCCGATTTCGTACAGGAGCTTGTCGCCCGTTTTAAACAGCAGGTGCCGGAGCTTGTAACCATGGTTGCAAGTCAACATCGCGATGCTGATTTGATGATTAAGCTGATTAACTATGGTCAGGTATTTCGCATGGTTGACAAGCCCATGAGCCCAACAGCCTGCAAAATGTACGTGCGCGAGGCGCTCAAGCGCCATTTGCAACTGCGCAAGAATCCGGAACTTGTGCGCCAACACGTGGACCGAAAGATCGAAGGCGAATCTAAACTACCCTCTAATATTAACCGCTTGATTTCAGGCCTCAAGTTGGGCCGCGTGCGTAGATTGCTTGGTCGATAAAGATGTCACTGCAGGAGCCATTGAGAGGTACACTTATTTTCAAGATGTTGCTCAAGGTCGTGTTTCTCGTAACCGGGATTCAGTTGGGTAACGACAAGCAACTTGGCCCAGTTATTCGTCGCCACCAGGATCTATAAATGCCGCAGACCAAAGACTCATCGAGCCAATTGGTTATCATTGCCACGATTTTACTCGTGACAATGTTGCTTGGCTGGTTCGCGCTGAATAAATGGAATACTGGCGATCCGGTTCAACAAGAAATCGTCGCCTCTCCTACGGTAGGAAATCAGACGGTCGCTGCCCAAACCGACGGCGAACTGTTGCAGGTCAATACCGCACTGCAACTTGGACAAATAGCATACGACTCTGGTCAATTGGTCGAACCAACAGGGGCCAGCGCGCTGTACTTCTACGAGCAAGTGCTACAGCAGGAACCAGACAATGCGCCCGCTCTCGAAGGGCTAAGCAATATTACCCAGCAACTGGTCGCCCAGGCGAACACAGTCATTACGGATCGTAACTACGCACGTACGGGCGAGTTACTCGTTTGGCTCAACACAATTTCTGCTGGTTCGGAAGAAGTGTTGGCTCTTGAGGATCGTCTTAATCAGCTAATTGAAGCACTCTACGAAGTACAGAAACAGGCAGTGCAGCAAAGAAACTTTGATCGCGCCATTCAGGTTACCGGCACAATTGAAGCCATTCCTGGTGCCGATCTTGAACGAGCTTCTAACACTCGTATTCAGATTGCACAATCACGAGCTGATAACGAAGCGGCCGTCCAGGTCTTGCGTGAACAACGCCTCGCTGAACAACTAATTAGTGATGAACAGGCCACATTGGCAGCTGAAGAATCCGAGCCTGCCTCTGAAGCTAACAGCGAAGGCGATACGGGCAGTGATGACGCAGATTCTATTGCCGAATTACTAAATTCTGCTGGGACACGCGTGCAGACGAATCAAATATTCACGCCGGCCAATGACAGCGCGGTGCACTTTTTCAATGAAGTATTGGCCGTTGACTCTGCCAACAGCGACGCTAGTCGAGGGCTGCAACAAATTGCCCAAGCCGTGATTGACGATGCCCTTGACAGCGCGGAAAGTGGCGATTGGGGCGATGCCAAGAATGCACTCGCACCGTTGGAGAATATCGACTCAGCCGAAGACTTGCTTGCAACCGCTCGCTCACAAATTCGTGAACTACGAATTTCTGAAGCCCGCCAAAACATAGTCAGTATAAATGAATTCGAGCACGAACGAACCGTGACACCCAAATACCCGGAGAGAGCGCAATCGCGCGGAATTGAAGGCGAGGTTGTATTGTCGTTTGTTGTAACGGCGACGGGTGCGACGACCGACATTAAAGTTGAACAAGCATCACGCCGAATGGCCAAATCGTTTTCCGGCTCAGCCATTGCTGCGGTGAGTCAGTGGCAATTCAAACCTATGATGCTGGATGGTGATCCTATCGCGCAGCGTACGCAGACTACTGTTCGGTTTAAGGTTGAAGAATAAATCGAAAGGATAGGTCAATCTAATTTAAAATCAGGTTTCGCTTTTGCAAGGGCGCAACAACATAGGGACGAAAAATATACATCTGTTTTTCGTTCTGGGCTTTGGTTTTTCTCCACATAAAAGGCAGTGGTGATTCCCGCTATCGAGGAGGATAGTCGTCGCGTTGTAGTACAACTCGTCATCTTCTAGCTTAAATAATTCATCACTCTGTCGATAATTGACGCGCGTTTTACATACCGATCATTTTTGTTTCTTGTCAAAACCGAAATACTCTTTCGATTCACCAGGTTTAGGTTCGTCTATTGAAATAACGAACTCCCGCTATAATCTGGGTGTCCAAAAATATAGCGGTGTAAACAACACACTTGCGCTTCTAAGTATCTAATATTATTAGAAGTCATCGATCCGTTTTTGTTTCTCAATAAGAACCTCTCTGTCGAGTAGCCAATTCCTCTTGAACCAGCGCCATCAGAAGTATCAGTGGTTTGCACCTGAGTCGTTGTATGGTAACCTTATCACATTAATATATAAAGATATCTTTATACATGCAACTCGACCACACCATAGACATGCTCAAAGCTGCGGCGGAACCTACACGTTTCCGTCTGCTGGCGCTGTGTGCCCGAGGCCAAATCACAGTAAGTGAGTTAGTTGAGATATTGGGTCAGAGTCAACCTCGTATTTCCCGTCATCTGAAGCTGTTAGCAAATGCGGGGCTTATCGAACGTCACCGAAGTGGAAAGTTCGTCTACTACCGCGTGCCGAAGAACGGTGAGTCCTTTAGAAAAGCGCGCATGATTTTGTCGCTGGTGGCTTCTAACGATTCGACGCTTGAACAAGATCTCGACGGACTCATGTCTCGCACTACCGATGACACCCCATCGCAAATTCAGGCCGAGCGTTTGTTCAATAGAGCCATTCTCGATGTCGCGGCCACCGGTGCTATCGGCTCCTTGCTCGACGTTGGCGTGGGAAGCGCTCGAATAATGAAACTGCTGGCCACTCACGCCACCCGCCTGGTTGGTATCGACAACAATCGCGTTGCTCGTCAACACGCGCGTGAATCACTAAAAGTCGCGGGACTCACTAACTGCTCCGTGCTAAACGGCGACATGTATCAATTACCGTTCGACTACAACGAATTCGACACCGTCATTATGGACGAGGTTTTGTACGGCAGCGACGAGCCTGTATTTGCGTTAACTGAGGCGGCGCGAACGTTAACGAATAGAGGACGCTTGATTATTCTCGAAAAAACTCGTCCGTCAGACCTGTCCGGTGTCGAATCCAAAATATCGAACTGGCTTAAACAGTCTCAATTGTCAGCGGTAACAATGCGCCCGGTAAACGGTGGCGACATTCACTGGCTCATTATCATCGCATCAAAAAACACATTGAATTAAGGATTTACTATGTTAGCGGTTAACGTCAACGTACCCGAAAAGGAACTTCACACACCAGGTAGTAGCCGTCACTACGGCCACTTACCGCTTCGCGGTGCGCGTAAATCTGCGCCCGGCATATCATTTGAATTTTTCCCGCCTGCTACTGAGAAAGGTAGGGACAACCTTTGGCAGACCATTGAACAGCTAAAAGTCTTGAGCCCGCGAATGGTTTCCGTTACCTACGGGGCAGACGGTTCATCTCGCGACAACACATACGCAATCGTGAAACGACTTCTTGACAAAACAGATCTGGTTGTTGCACCTCACATCACTTGTGTGGGTGCTTCCAAAGCCGAGTTGCGTGAAATGGCCCAACAGTACTGGCAGGACGGAGTACGTCACATAGTGGCGCTTCGCGGAGACAAACCAAAGTCTACTGAAGGTCTGCCTCCTGCAAGTGATCAATACTCGTACTGCAGTGAGTTTGTTGAAGATCTTCGAAAAATTGCAGACTTTGATATTTCAGTCGCGGCTTATCCAGAAACGCATCCGGAAGCATTGTCTCCGGCTAAAGACATTGAAAACTTACGCCGTAAATTTGACGCAGGCGCAACCCGCGCGATTACTCAGTTCTTCTTTAATAACGAGCACTTTTTACGTTTTCGCGATCACTGCGCCCTGTTTGGTATTGAGGGCGATATTATCCCTGGCGTGTTACCCGTGGAGAACTTTACGCAGGTACAGCGCTTCGCGACGCAGTGTGGCACCGAGATTCCTGTTTGGCTCAAAGAGCGTTTTGCAGGACTGGAGGATGATAAGCACACACGAAAACTATTGGCTGCAGCGGTTGCTATCGAACAGGTAAACGACTTGCGCCGCCACGGTGTTTCGCAATTTCATTTGTACACGCTTAATCGCGCCGATCTTTCCTACGCGATTGGTCGTTCATTGGGTTTGAAGCCAACCAAAGAAACGAGAGCAGGGGCAAGTGCGTGAGTGAGCGTCCAGTGAGTGCTATTGAGACGCTTCTAACCGAGAGAATTCTTGTGCTGGATGGTGCTATGGGTACCATGATTCAAGGTTACCACCTCGACGAAGCGGCTTACCGGGGCGAACGTTTTAAAGACTGGTCGCAAGACGTCAAAGGCAATAACGATCTTCTTACTCTGACACGGCCCGATGTCATTGGCGACATACACATGGCCTACCTTCAGGCCGGTGCCGACGTGGTTGAGACCAACACGTTCAATGCAAACGCGCCGTCGATGGGTGACTACGGCATGGAAGATCTTGTATACGAGCTAAATAGCGAGGCAGCAAAGCTTGCCCGTAAACAGGTCGACCTGTTTACGCAAACGTCAGACCGGCCTGCATTTGTGGCCGGTGTTTTGGGCCCGACAAATCGTACCGCTTCTATTTCGCCAGACGTCAATGACCCTGGTTTTCGTAATATCAATTTTAGTGAGCTTGTAGACACATACTTTGAAGCGACATCGGGCCTCGTCGACAGCGGCGCTGACTTTCTGATGATTGAGACAATATTCGATACTCTCAACGCCAAAGCAGCGCTGTTTGCGATCGACCGCTATTTTGAAAAACACAATGTGCGTTTGCCTATCATGATTTCGGCCACCATTACCGACGCTTCCGGACGCACGCTGTCAGGACAAACAACCGAAGCTTTTTGGAATTCAGTGCGCCATGTGCAGCCTTTTATGGTTGGGCTTAACTGTGCACTCGGCGCTGCCGAGCTGCGACCCTACGTCGCCGAACTTGGTCGGGTGGCCGACACGTTTGTGTCTGCTCATCCCAATGCGGGACTGCCGAATGAGTTCGGTGAATACGATGAAACACCGGAACAAATGGCTACGCTTGTGGGTGAATTTGCTCGCAGCGGTTTGGTAAACATGGTCGGAGGCTGTTGTGGCACAACGCCAGAACACATTCGAAGATTGCGCGAGACAGTTGACTCTGTACCGCCAAGAATTCCTGTCGAAGTTGAAAAGTGTTGCCGACTGGCCGGGCTCGAGCCATTCAACCTGGCCAAAGGGCGTCTGTTTACAAACGTAGGCGAACGTACCAACGTAACCGGCTCGGCCGTTTTTCGTCGACTGATTGAAGCTGACGACTATGCGGCGGCTGTTGGTGTGGCTCGCCATCAGGTCGACAACGGCGCGCAAATTGTGGATGTAAATATGGACGAAGGCATGCTCGATTCCGAGCAGGCTATGACCACCATGTTGAACTACATTGCGACTGAACCCGATGTCGCGCGAGTGCCGCTAATGATTGACTCGTCGAAGTGGACGGTCATTGAGGCGGGTTTGCAGTGCGTACAGGGCAAGGCCGTGGTTAACTCCATAAGCCTTAAAGAAGGAGAGGAAATATTCCTTGAGCAAAGTCGATTGCTGCGAGCTTACGGTGCGGCTGTAGTTATTATGGCTTTCGATGAAGACGGCCAGGCTGATACGCTGGAACGTAAAGTCGCAATCTGTACAAGGTGCTACGAACTGCTGGACTCCATCGGCTTTCCTCTCGAAGACATTATTTTCGACCCAAATATTTTTGCCATTGCGACAGGTATTGAAGAGCACAACGATTACGGAGTTGCGTTCATCGAAGCAACTCGTGCGATAAAACGAAAACTGCCGTATGTGATGGTTAGCGGTGGCGTATCGAACGTGTCGTTTTCGTTTCGCGGCAACAACGCAATACGCGAAGCGATTCACAGTGTCTTTTTGTACCACGCCATACAGGCGGGTCTCGATATGGGTATTGTTAATGCTGGCCAGTTGGCCATTTACGAAGATTTGCCGATTGAGCTTCGCGACGCTGTGGAAGATGTTGTCCTGAACAGGCGTGACGATTCTACCGACCGGCTCCTGGCTCTTGCCGATTCGTATCGTGAAAGTCAAACCAGGAGTTCGGGTCCTGATCTTGCCTGGCGTGAACTTGAAGTCGAGAAACGACTCGAACATGCGCTCGTTAAAGGGCTCGACGAATACGTGGTTGAAGACACTGAAGAGGCAAGACTTGATGCTGTCAGGCCTTTGGATGTAATTGAAGGACCACTGATGAGCGGCATGAACATTGTTGGTGACCTGTTTGGGTCCGGCAAAATGTTCTTGCCTCAGGTGGTCAAGTCGGCGCGTGTTATGAAAAAAGCCGTCGCTCACCTGGTACCTTTCATTGAGGCGGGCAACGACGGCAAGCGTCAAACTAACGGCACTATTGTTATGGCTACCGTGAAAGGCGACGTTCACGACATTGGCAAAAACATTGTCGGAGTTGTTCTGCAATGTAATAACTTTGACGTTGTCGACCTTGGTGTCATGGTTCCTGCGGACAAAATATTGAACGCGGCCAAAGAGCACGACGCCGCCATGATCGGCCTGTCCGGTTTGATTACGCCGTCGCTCGACGAGATGGTTCATGTTGGTAAGGAGATGCAGCGACTTGGGTTTTCCATTCCGCTTCTCATCGGTGGCGCAACAACGTCTCCGGTACATACTTCCGTAAAGATCGATCCTGGTTATGAGAACGCGGTCATATACGTCAAAGATGCTTCGCGCTCTGTGGCTGTGGCGCAATCCTTGATCGGAGAAGGGGCTAGTGAATTCGTCGCTGCGCAAGACAAAGAACACAATCGACGACGTAAGGCTCACGCGGGCAAGCAGCAAAAGAGCAAGCTTAAGACGCTGTCACAGGCACGCGCCAATCGTTCATCCATACAATGGGAGGGCTACGTGCCTCCTAAACCTGCGGTGCCTGGTACGCACGTGATTGAAGAGATTCCCCTTGAAAATTTAGTGCCATATATAGACTGGATGCCGTTTTTTAACGCGTGGGAATTCCACGGGCGCTACCCCGATGTGCTGACCGATAAAGTGGTAGGTGAAGCCGCAAGCGCTTTGTTTGAGGACGCCAAGCGTATGCTCGATCAAGTTGTTAAGCTGAAATGGCTAACTGCTAAAGCGGTTGTGGGTTTGTTTCCGGCGCAACGAGCAGGGAAGGACGACATTCAGGTTCTCGACGACGCGGGTAAGCCACACATGACGTTGCATCACTTGCGACAGCAAAAATCGTTGCGGGCCGACTTGCCCAACGCGTGCCTGGCCGATTTCGTCGCACCAAACGACGCAGGTGTCGACGACTATATCGGTGCGTTTGTTGTGAGTGCGGGCTTTGGCATAGAGGCGCCACTGGAGCGCTTTGAGCAAGATCACGACGACTACTCGAGCATTATTTTGAAAGCGCTAGCCGATCGTTTGGCCGAGGCGGCTGCTGAGTATATGCACGAGCGTGTGCGTACCCATTATTGGGGATACGCGAACGAAGAGTCGCTGAATAACGAGCAACTTATTGGCGAAAAATACCGCGGTATTCGCCCGGCACCTGGCTACCCGGCTTGTCCCGACCACACCGAAAAGGCCACGCTATGGAAGTTGCTGGACGTCGAAGCAAACATTGGCGTGACGTTAACCGACTCGTTTGCGATGTATCCAACGGCGGCCGTGAGTGGTTTTTACTATTCGCATCCTGAATCACGCTATTTCGCTGTTGGTCGAATTGGACGTGACCAGGTTGAAGACTACGCGCGTAGAAAAGGCCTGTCGTTAAGCGAGGCAGAGCAGTGGCTGGCCCCTAATCTCGATTATTCGCCAGTGAAGGCTAAAGATCAGGCGGCTTAATAGTCTGTCAAGGTCGGGCTTAAGGGCACCTCTAAAAACCTGTGAATCTTAAGCTGCAAATCCCCAGTTTTTTAGAGGTGCCCTTAAGCCGCCGG
>QIGP01000294.1 GCA_003228965.1 Gammaproteobacteria bacterium | reverse complement strand
TTCTCTGGCACAAAAATTGCTCCTTGGTAAGTTAAGCCAACACCGACGAGGATGAACGATGGATATGCTACTGCCGCGCCGCGCCGAAGACCGTCGCCAGCCACCACCGTTCTTCAACAAGTATTCTTTCGGTATTGAAGGACGACGCTCCACCGTACGCCGCGCCGAGGAAACTTCTGCCTATGTCGACCACTATGAGTGGCCGGTGTTTCTCGTCGCTGTTGGCATCGTTTTAATGAGCGCCATGGATGCGGCCTTCACCCTGCGCCTGTTAACGCTGGGCGCCATCGAAATTAACGCAATCATGAACATTTTGATCGAAACGAATATCTACAAGTTCATCGCGTTCAAACTCGGTTTAACCACCATGGGTGTATTGCTCCTGGTCATTCACAAAAACGTCAGCCTCTCTTTGGGTTTCAAAGTTTATCGAATTGCACAGGCGGTCTTCGCGGGCTACGTAGTGCTCATTGCCTATGAGCTGTGGCTGTTTAGATTCCTTGGCGCGTAGACTCCACCCGCCCTGTTCGACGCTGCCATTTCGCCGCTCGTTATAGATGGTGCAATATTCGGCTGAGACTGAACGTCGAAGCTAACGCCCATAGTTAGCAACCAGCGCATGGGATTTGTACCGAACTCCCGGGCCTGCCCGTCATTGAACTAAATGCTCTGAAAGCGCTCAAACCCTGTACCTCGCTCTATTTCATCAATCGCAGAAACCGTAGCGCCAATCTCCCGAAAGCTGCAGTCTCGCGATATACTCCCAAGCCAGGATCAATTTACAGGGTATTCGGGCATGTCTCAGTCAAAACTGTTTCTTCTTATCACGCTGCTCGCAGGAATTGGGCTCGGCGCATGGGCCCGTGACGCCATTCAAAGCGAGCCCGTCGATTTTCAACTCAACCAGAATCAGGATGTCGGCGCTTTTGTAATTGACAATAACGGCCCTTCAACTGATCGTGCAGCGCAGCAAGTCATCGACGAACTTCGTGCCGAACTTGAACGAGCCGAATTTGAGCGCAGCGACCTTCGCGACCAGCTTGAGGCCATTTCAATACGACTCAGCGCACTCGATAAAAAACCGGTCGCAAGTGCACCATCCAGAAACGAATTTAAAAATTCACGAATGGGTACACAAAAACGACGTGGCGCTGGCGGTCTTACGCTCGCTTCGCTTGCAGAAGCTGGAATCTCTGAACGCGACGCAGGCGCGATCAAGTCACGTCTCGATGAGCTTTCCATGCAGCGGCTCTACTTGCGAGACCAGGCGCAACGCGAGGGCTGGCTAGGCAAGGAAGAATACCGCGACGAAATTCGTAGACTGAACACGGCGCAAAACAATCTGGAACAAGACTTTGGCAGCGACAATTATTCGCGCTACTTATACGCCACAGGACGACCTAACCAGGTCAACGTGCAGTCAGTCATCGATAATTCACCCGCCTACAATTCGGGCATGCAGAACGGCGACCGATTGATCTCCTACGACAATCAATCTATTTACGATGCGCGCACCATACGGCAAGGCACACAACGCGGGACTGCGGGCGAATTGGTGCCGGTAGTTGTTATGCGCGACGGTCAGCGTGTTGAAATTTATGTGCCTCGAGGACCCCTTGGAATCACGATGGATTCGCAAAGCATTCGACCGCCCGATCAGCCTTGATCCGAGGATTCAGATTTGTGCATTCCGCGCCCCTTGCACAACGCCTGAAATGCCACCCGGATAGTTGTAGAGGACAAGGAGATTGCCACACCCGCTTTGCGGGTACGCAATGACGAAGTGTTGTTTATAGATACAAACTTAAACCTGGTGCCAGGGGTCCTGCCAGTTAGAGTCGCGCTGTCGAACTCGCCGAGTGAATCAGCAAGTTGGCCAGATCCCCGAAAGACGCAAAACGTGGGTTATCTGTTTGCCCAAGGTCGTAGCGATAGTAAATTTGCTGAACAATCACCGCGAGTCTGAACAAACCGAAGATGCGGTAGTACGACAAGTCCTGAGAGGGCCAACCGCGCGCATTAAGATACACTTGTGCGAACTCTTCGCGCGTTAACATACCTGGCATGTGAGTAGGCATCATGCCGGATGCAATAAGTGCGGGAGGGTCGCCCGCTTCTACCCAGTAGGCAAGCGTCGCGCCAATGTCCATCAACGGGTCACCTAACGTGGTCATTTCCCAATCGAGAACACCAATCATTTTAGGTGCATTGTCAATCAGGCTTTGCTCGTCCCAGATCACGTTATCGAATTTATAGTCGTTGTGAATGATGGCCGATTCGGCATGGTCATCGGGCATTTGTTCAACCAGCCACTTTGTTAGCGGCTCGTCATCAAGCGTATTGGCAGTTTTCGCCGCCTGCATTCGCCCGACCCAGCCGTTTACCTGCCTTGAGACATACCCTTCTGGTTTACCAAACTGTGCAAGGCCCACTTTCTGTGGATTAAGCGTGTGAAGTTGAACTAACCTTCCAGCAAATTCCCTGCACATCAGCGCGTACATATCCGGACGTTCGAGTAGCGCTTTTGGCATGTCGTGTCGGATAATGACGCCTTCAATGCGCTCCATGAGGTAAAACCTGGAACCCATGACGCTCTCGTCGTCACAGTAGTGCAGCGGCTTGGGGCACACATCCAGGTGAGGGCTCAGCGCGGTAAGCACAGTCACTTCCCGTTTCATATCGTGCGCTGTCTTCGCCTTATGCCCAAACGGCGGGCGACGCAAAATCGTATCGTGCTCGGCGGTTTGAACGCGATAGGTCAGGTTCGACGCGCCGCCCGAAAACTGTTGAATGGATGTTATAGGCGATTGAATGACGCCCTGTTCCATCAAATAGGACTGCAGGACTTCCTGATCCAGTCGCTCGCTCGAACGCTGCTCTATAGCCTGATCAAGCAGTTCAGTCATACGTCACCCTTTTAAGAATTATTAATAAAACGGCCTAAACAACGACGGCGTCTGAAACCCGATACACCTCACAGTCATCAGAACTCTACTTGCACTATCCGCCCATAGATCACCGACAGCTCCTACAAATAGGTAACTCGCAGTCCCTCTTCGCCCGTTTGCAAGTGCGAGTAGTTGTTGTACGCCTCAAGCTCGATACCGCGGTCTGTACGCATAAACCTGGTGATTGATGCATTCGCAGTGCGCCAATTAAATTCAGGGCTTCGCGCGCTGTCCATGCCGAGCGCGTGCGTCATTGAGACTGATATTACTCCGCCGGACGTAAAGACAACCGCACACTCGTCGCCACCAAGTGCTGCACCAACTTGATCGAGACCGCCGATCACACGCCCTTGAAAATCGGCCCAGGATTCGTGGGCCTCGCCGTTTACCGCATGCCCCTCTATCCAGCGCGTCATAACGGGAAAAAACAACCGCCGAAACACGACGCGATCACGAAGCATGCCATAGTCGGCACGCGTAATTCGATCACGAATATCCGGGTGCTCGTCAAGAACTGCTGGCAGATAGGCCGAGAAAATATTAGTCGAATCGTATTCGTCAAAGGCGCTCAGATTAGTCACCGGGGCCGCGTGCCCCATAGATTTTAGAGCAAGCTCAGCGGTATCTTTTTGACGCTCCATAGTGCCTGAATACACTTTGTCAGGTCGTATGCCGGAGCGCGCCAGTTGCACACCAGTCGCCGCCGCTTGGCGGCGGCCCAAATCGGACAGCTTGTCGTAGTTGTCAGAGCCGAAGGACGCTTGACCGTGGCGAACCAGAACAATACTGGGCATGATATCTAATCCCTTGCGAGTACACTGCGTAACATAGGGATGCGTGCAAGCGTAGTCAATAAGCGTGTTGCAGAATACGTTACAATGGCATCCCAGCAGCTTTGGCGACCCGAGGAGACCTTAACCCATGGCCGACAACTGGCTCATATACGGTGCTAATGGATACACCGGAAAGCTCACGGTTAAGGAAGCCAGAAACCAGGGAATGCGACCACTCATTGGTGGTCGATCAGCTGGTCCTTTGACCCGACTGGCAGGCGATACGGGCTGCAAACACGTGGTCATCGACCTGGTGGAACGCGAGCGACTGCGACGCCATTTAAAAGACGTCTCAGTCGTACTGAATTGCGCTGGCCCTTTCAGCCAAACGGCTCAGCCACTCATAGAAGCGTGTCTCGATACGAACACGCACTACATCGATATTACCGGTGAAATCGACGTCTTCGAATACGCCCACTCTCGACACGACGCAGCCAAAGCGGCTGGTGTAGCGCTCTGCCCAGGCGCGGGTTTCGACGTTGTACCCACCGACTGTATCGCTGCCACGCTAAAGCAGGCTATGGACGACGCGACTCACCTGGCTCTGGGCTTTGATTCAAGTTCCAGCTTAAGTCCGGGTACAGCAAAAACGACTGCAGCGAAATTACCTGGTGGTGGTCGTGTTCGTCGCGACGGCAACATCGTGGAGGTTCCTCTTGCGTTTCATTCCAAGGACATTGATTTTGGTAACGGCACCAAAACAGCCATGACCATACCCTGGGGTGATGTTGCCACTGCCTGGCATTCAACGGGCATTCCCAACATTGAAGCCTACGTGCCCGCTACACCCAAATTGATTGGTCAACTTCGCCGTCTTAATTCTATGCGTAGCGTATTAGGCTGGAGTTGGGTGCAGTCAATAATTCGTAAACAAATTGACAAGCGCATTACAGGGCCTGACCAAAAGATGCTGGACACCGACAAAACCTATGTTTGGGGGGAAGTTCGAAACGCCTCGGGCCACGTGCGTACGGCAAGGCTCGTGACCGCTAACGGTTACGCGCTAACCGTGCAGGCATCCATTGAAGTGAGTCGTTTCCTGCTGGACAACGTAAAAAACAGCGGTGCTTACACGCCGTCTCAACTCATGGGACCGCAGTTTGCGTCAAAACTTCCGGGATCTTCGAATATAGTCATCACCTGATCAGGCGATAGACCGAATAGAACCAGTTGATTGGTCGGGGCGAGAGGATTCGAACCTCCGACCCCTTGCACCCCATGCAAGTGCGCTACCAGGCTGCGCCACGCCCCGACTTTCAACTATTTACAGGCGGCAATCCGGTGTAATAACCGCACCGCTCTCCTGTACTTTCGAACGACCTTGAAACCTGACACCCGGGGACATTCGAAGGGCGCCAATCATAGATGGATTAGCGTCCCGCGACAATCGGTTTTGCGGAAACTGACCGAACCTGAAGAGGTTCAGCCTGCCGCGCCATTAGCGCCGCAATATTTTCAGTATATCTTCCAGCTCAGTGCGCATTTGGCGAATGATTTGCTGGCTTTGAGACACATCTTCACGCGCTTCTTCGCCCGTTAGTCGTTGCCTTGCGCCACCAATGGTGAACCCTTCCTCGTACAGCAGACTTCGGATCTGCCGGATGATAATGACGTCCTGACGCTGATAGTAGCGTCGGTTACCGCGCCGTTTTACGGGCTTTAGCTGTGGGAACTCCTGTTCCCAGTAGCGCAGCACGTGGGGTTTGACCCCGCACAACTCACTAACCTCGCCGATCGTGAAATAACGCTTTCCCGGAATGGGTGGTAATTCGTTGTTATTCCCCGCTTCCAGCATAGGCCTCTACTCTCGATTTCAGTTTTTGGCCCGGGCGGAAAGTGACAACTCGTCTCGCACTAATGGGGATTTCTTCACCAGTTTTCGGATTACGACCGGGGCGCTGGTTTTTGTCACGTAAGTCGAAATTGCCGAATCCGGACAATTTGACCTGCTCGCCACTAGCCAGCGACGCGCGTAAATCTTCAAAAAATACATCAACTAACTCGCGGGCTTCGCGCTTATTCAAACCGAGCTCGTCAAATAACGACTCAGCCATATCTGCTTTTGTGAGGGCCATACCT
The DNA here is from genome assembly GCA_003228965.1 of Gammaproteobacteria bacterium. Classification (GTDB taxonomy): domain Bacteria; phylum Pseudomonadota; class Gammaproteobacteria; order Steroidobacterales; family SZUA-146; genus SZUA-146. The sequence goes on along the minus strand of QIGP01000294.1, from coordinate 6,819 downwards.
AATCTCTTATTTTTGCTTGCAGGTTTTCACTTAGATGAGTGGCGATGGCAGCAACTGCGGCATCGATGTCCACCTCAGTTAGAGTGCGCGAATATTCCTGTAAAATCAAGCCTAAAGCGACACTTTTTGCACCATCTTCTATCCCTTTTCCACGATAAATATCAAACAATCGCAGATCTTTGAGCGAAGCCGGAGCTACGCTCCTCACACCTTGCATAATCTGCTCGATCGTGACCTCTTCCGGTACGATCAAAGCCAGGTCCCTTCGCACTTCAGGGTATTTCGAAAGCGACGTAAATGTCGGAATTGAAGCAGCCAGAGCCACCTCCTCCAACAGTTCGCAATAAACTACCGTACCGTCAACCTCAACGTCAGCGGCCGTCTGGGGGTGAAGAACACCTAACCAACCGGCATTGTGTCCGTCAACTACCACCCGTGCTGATTGACCCGGGTGAAGCACTGGATGCGCGTCTGCAACAAAGCGTACGTCACGACCGGACCCACCCATGGCGAGTAACGCCTCAACGTCTTGTTTCACGTCAAAAAAACCAACTCCGTGCTTATCCATGCCCCATTGTTCCGCATATCTGGGGCCTGTGGCTATGATGCCGATCACACTTTTCTGTTCAATTTCATCGCTTTGTGGAATAAACCTCAAACCTGTCTCAAATAAACGCACGCGCTGTTTTTGACGACTAAGATTCTTTTTAACCGCTCCCAGCAATCCAGGCAGCAACCCGGCCCGCATGACCGACAGATCGGAAGAGATCGGATTGGCCAACGGTAACGGCTCTATTTCGGGAATTAGTATCGAATGCCATTTTGGATCGACGAACGAATATGTGATGGCTTCAAAGTAACCTCGAGCCACCAGAAATTCTCGCATTCGCATCGAATCGATTTGCAGTTCGCTTGCCGTGCTCATACCAAGCTCGGCCACAGCGGCCGTGGCTTCCACCTGATCGTAGCCGTGAACGCGGACCACTTCTTCTATTAAATCTTCGGCAATAGTCAGGTCAAACCGGTAGCCAGGCGCCGTAACGGCCCAGCCGCCTTCGATTTCACGCGTACCACAACCCAATGAAGTAAAGATTTCCGTCACTTCTTTTTTGTCGTAGCGGCGTCCGATCAAGCGCTCCAGGTGATCCTGGCTAAGCGCAATTTGAGCAGGCGTGGGCAAATTGTCCGCAATTTCTTTGGTCACCACAGGACCAGGTTCACCACCACAAATATCCAGTAGTAGCTGCGTGGCCCGCTCAATGCTGTCGACGCACAAATCGGGATCGACTCCGCGCTCGAAACGATGAGAGGCGTCGGTGTGCAAGCCAAAACGGCGCGCTTTACCGGCAATGTTTAACGGATCGAAATAGGCGCTTTCGAAAAATACGTCGGTTGTATCATCGCTCACACCCGAATCGATTCCGCCCATAATGCCGCCCAATGCCCGGGCGCCACTGTTATCGGCAATCACCAGCAAATCGTTCGCTAGCGTAATTTCGCGCCCGTCGAGCAAAGTCAGTTTTTCACCGTCTTCAGCAAGGCGTACGCGAACATCGCCTTTCATCGTGGCGAGGTCAAACCCGTGCATAGGCTTGCCGCTTTCGATCATGACGTAGTTGGTAATGTCGACGACCGGGTGAATTGCGCGGATTCCGGCGCGGCGCAGTCGCTCCACCATCCACACCGGTGTTTGCGCGTCAGTACGAATGTTGCGAATCACCCGTCCGCTGTAGCGCGCACAGTATTCGGGAGCGTCAAGATGGGTAGAAATAGTATCGCTTACTGTGGCCCGAACAGCGGCGGCCCGTGGCGCTACGAATTTGGTTTTATTAAGCGCCGCTACGTCGCGCGCCACACCGTACATGCCAAGACAATCGCCCCGATTCGGGGTCAGGCCAATTTCGATGACTTGATCGTCAAGTTCGTACGCCTTGCGAAAATCGACGCCTATCTCATGTTCGGTAAGCTCTAAAATGCCGTCGTGCTCGTCTCCAAGCCCTAACTCCCGGCTAGAACAAATCATGCCGTACGAAACAACACCGCGCAGTTTTGCTTTGCGAATTTTAATGCCACCTGGTAACCGCGCCCCTACCGTTGCCACGGCAACCGTAAGGCCTGCGCGCACGTTGGGCGCACCGCACACGATAGCGGAAGGCTCATCAGCGCCGATATCTACAGAACACACTTTGAGCTTTTCAGCGTCAGGATGTTTTTCTGTAGCAAGCACGAGACCTGTCACAACGCCTGAAAACTCAGGGGCGGCAGGTTCAATGGCTTCAACTTCAAGACCGGCCATCGTAATTTGGTGCGCCAGCTCTTGGGTTGATAATTTTGGGTTAACCAGTTCCCGCAGCCAGGATTCACTTACTAACATAGTCTACTTTCCACTCACTCAACTGAACTGCTGGAGAAAATCGAGATCGTTCTCGAAAAACAAACGTAAGTCGTTCACGCGATAGCGCAACATGGCCAAACGCTCAATGCCCATACCAAAGGCGTAACCCGAATAAACGGTGTGATCAATGTTCATATGCTTAAATACATTCGGGTGCACCATGCCGCAACCAAGCACTTCAAGCCAGCCTGTGTTCGAGCACACGCGGCAACCGTCGCCGTTGCACATCACACACTGCATATCGACTTCCGCAGACGGTTCCGTAAACGGAAAGTACGAAGGTCTGAATCGCACTTGCAAATCACGTTCGAAAAAGTTTTGCAGAAACTCGTGTAGTACCGATTTGAGGTTGGCGAAGCTAACGCCTTTATCGACCATCAAACCCTCTACCTGATGAAACATTGGTGTATGAGTAAGGTCGGAGTCGCAGCGGTATACCCGACCCGGCGCAATCAGCTTCATGGGCAACTCACCGTTTTCCATCGCGCGTATTTGCACAGGTGATGTATGCGTGCGCAAGAGCAAACCGCTGTCGAAATAAAACGTATCGTGCATGGCACGTGCCGGGTGGTGGCCCGGAATATTCAAGGCTTCGAAATTGTGGAAGTCGTCTTCAATTTCAGGTCCGGAATCAACAGCAAAACCCATACGCTGAAACAAGGTTTCGATGCGGTAACGGGTGCGAGTTACTGGATGTAATCCGCCGCGATCCTGGCCGGTTCCGGGCTGCGTTACGTCGACACGCTCTGCTTCAATACGAGCGTTAACCGCCGCATGCTGCAATTGTTCTTTGCGTGCGCTGATTAGGTGTTCCACGCTGTTTTTGGCCGCGTTAATGTGCTGACCTGCTTCGCGACGTTCTTCGACAGGAAGCTTACCCAGAGTCTTGGCCAAGGCCGTGAGCTGCCCCTTCTTGCCGAGCGTTTCTACCCGAAGCTGATCAAGTTCGGCCAAATCGGTTATCGACTCAATCTTCGCGGTAATTGTGGCAACTACCTGATCTAGTTCCTGCACGTTGTTTCCTTAGACAAAAAAAGGGAAAGACCAAGGTCTTTCCCTTCTCGTAAACGTAATGTTGTGAGCGAAAAACGCCCAGGAATATTACTGCGAAAGTCCAGACTTGGCTTGTTCGGCGATAGCACCAAAACCTTCTGGATCAAATACAGCAATGTCCGCCAACACTTTGCGGTCGATTTCAATGGCCGACTTTTTCAAGCCGTCGATGAGCCGACTGTATGACAGACCGTGCATACGGGATGCTGCGTTAATGCGTGTAATCCACAGTGCACGGAATTCGCGTTTGCGGTTACGACGGTCGCGGTAAGCGTATTGGCCAGCTTTGATAACGGCCTGTTTAGCTACGCGATAGACATTACGACGGGCTCCGTAGTAACCCTTCGCTTTTTTGATAATCTTTTTGTGGCGTGCTCTTGCGATGACGCCTCTTTTTACTCTAGCCATCTCAATTCTCCCCTAAGCAAACGGCAACATACGACGAACGGATCTGACATCACAGTCAGCAACTTGCTCAGTGGATCGCAAGTGACGTTTACGTTTGCTACTTTTCTTGGTGAGAATATGGCGTAGGTGGGATTGCTTGCGCTTGAAGCCGCCCTTACCTGTGCGTTTGAAGCGCTTTGCGGCGCCCCGGTTGGTCTTCATCTTAGACATTACTTACTCCGTTTTAACCAGTCACCACCACTGTGGGGTGATCAGGTGAACTACCGGGCCTCCCCGTGCAGCTGCTTTTCTTTATGTGATCTAGCGGTACTACAGTTTTCTTAAACTTAACTAACTCAATTCTTGCGAGGGGCAAACACCATGACCATTTGACGGCCTTCCATTTTCGGGTGCTGCTCCACGACGGCAATCTCGTCAAGGTCCTTGCCTACGCGAGTAAGCATAGCCATTCCAACCTCGCGGTGAGCCATTTCACGACCGCGAAAACGCAGCGTGACTTTGGCTTTGTCGCCATCTTCCAAAAAGTAAACCAGTTTCTTCAATTTGACCTGGTAGTCGCCCTCTTCCGTACCTGGGCGAAACTTAATCTCTTTAACCTGAATCTGTTTTTGCTTTTTCTTGGCCACATGGGCTTTCTTGTTTTCTTCAAACAAAAATTTTCCATAGTCCATAACACGACAGACGGGCGGCTCAGCGTTCGGGGACACCTCAACGAGGTCGAGCCCGAGGCTTTTCGCAAATTCAAGGGCGGTGTCGCGGCTCATTATGCCTTGTTGCTCACCCTCAGCGTCTATCACACGTAACTCTTGCGCCGTAATATCCAGATTACGTCGAGTACGTTTTGAATTCATCGAAGCTATATTCTTACTCCTAAATTATACACGGCTGCGTTTGGCAACCAGATCGGCAAATAGTTCCGTCACAGCCTCTACAGACTGCGATCCAAGATCATCGCCGTTTTGCGCCCGAAGAGCTACCGTTCCATTTTCCATCTCACGGTCACCAACAACAAGCAGGTACGGAATCTTCTGTACCGAGTGCTGGCGGATTTTAAGCCCGATTTTCTCGTTTCTCAAGTCTAAATCGACTCGAAATCCTTGTTTTTTCAGTGTTTCAGCAATTTTTTTCACATATTCGTCCTGACGGTGCGTAATTCCCATCACAACGCACTGCACAGGAGATAGCCAAAACGGCAATATTCCGGCGTAATGTTCGAGCAAAACACCGATAAATCGCTCTAGCGAACCCAGAATTGCGCGATGCAGCATGACCGGAGTGCGCTTAACGCCGTCCCGATCGACGTATTGGGCGTCCAAACGGTCCGGCATTGAGAAATCGAGCTGCATGGTGCCCAGCTGCCAAACCCTGCCAATACTGTCTTTTAGCGAGAAATCGATTTTGGGTCCGTAAAAAGCACCCTCGCCTGCCTGTAATGTCCAATCGAGGCCCAGGGTATTAAGGACACTCTCAAGCGCCGCTTCGGCTTTATCCCACAGGGCGTCTGCCCCCACCCGCTGCTCGGGACGCGTAGACAAATTGATGATGATGTCGGTGAAACCGAAATCGGCGTAAACGTCCTTCAGCAATTCGATAAAACGGGCTACTTCTTCCTGGATTTGATCCTCGGTACAGAAGATATGCGCATCGTCCTGGACAAAATTGCGCACGCGCATCAATCCGTGGAGCGTTCCAGAGGCCTCATTGCGGTGGCACGAGCCGAATTCGGCCATGCGTATGGGTAAGTCCTTGTAGCTGTGCAGCCCGTGGTTATAAATTTGCACGTGACCTGGACAGTTCATGGGTTTGATAGCGTAATCGCGCTTTTCGGACCCAGTGGTGAACATGTTCTCGTCGTACTTGCCCCAGTGCCCGGATTTCTCCCATAGCGAACGGTCCAGAATTTGCGGTGTACGCACTTCCTGGTAGCCGCCGTTGCTGAGCTTCTCGCGCACGTAGTTCTCGATTACCAGGTAGAGCCTCCAGCCTTTGTCGTGCCAGAACACCATACCCGGCGCTTCAGGCTGAAGATGAAAGAGATCGAGCGCAGTACCAAATTTGCGGTGATCACGTTTCTCGGCTTCTTCCAATCGATGTAAGTACGCCTTGAGCGCCTTTTTGTCGCCCCACGCAGTACCATAAATGCGCTGAAGCATTTCGTTGTCGGAGTCGCCGCGCCAGTAGGCGCCAGCAAGCTTCATCAGTTTGAAGGCCTTGAGATGCCCTGTACTTGGCACATGAGGACCGCGACACAAGTCTTTCCAGTCACCCTGACCATAGAGACCGATAGCCTCTTCTGCCGGAATGCTTTCAATAATTTCAGCTTTGTAGTGCTCACCCTGGTCTTTAAAGTAGGCCACTGCGTCGTCGCGGCTCAGCTCACTTCGACTGACTTGTAGGTCTGCCTTGGCCAACTCGCCCATGCTCGTTTCGATGGCTGACAGATCTTCAGGCGTAAAACCGCGTTCATAAGAAAAGTCGTAGAAAAAACCGTTTTCAATCACAGGACCGATGGTGATCTGCGCAGACGGAAACAGTTGCTTAACAGCCTGAGCCATTAAATGCGCCGTTGAGTGGCGAATGACATCAAGCCCATCGTCGTCACGCGCCGTAATAATGGCAAGATCGGCGTCGTCGCTTATGAGGTAGCTCGTATCAACCACGGTGTCGCCAACACGGCCAGCAAGAGCGGCTTTAGCAAGTCCAGGGCCGATGTCAGCGGCAACGTCGGCCACCGTAACGGCATGATCGAATTGGCGCTGACTACCGTCAGGCAGAGTGATTACGGGCATAGCTCACACACGTTGTTGAAGTTCAGACAAATAGTAGCGGTTGCGCGTTCCAGATTAAACCTTACACGACGACAGACTACCCCGGAGTCTGTCGGACTTAGGAGGCATCTACTGCGGCGGCCGGAAATCGGCCCAGTTTCCCGATCTTCCTCGTTAAATAGTTCGACTATTCGC
>QIGP01000141.1 GCA_003228965.1 Gammaproteobacteria bacterium | reverse complement strand
GAACAGCTCCTTTACCACTGTGCGAGCGCGGTCGGTCATGGCTACTACGCGCGGGTGGCGATACAGGTTCTCACGCAGAAACTTTTTCAATGCCATGTGGTTTTCGAATGCCTGCTCGGACAGAGCAATGACCGGTGCGGAGGCGTTGCGCACATCGTCAGCACTGGTCGCGTTCAGGTTTTCAAGTTTAGATTGGCTAGTGCTAATCAGATCGTGAATGATCTCGCCGAACATGCGGCGTACTGTTTCATACAATACGCGTCGTTCGTCAATATCAGGATGGTCTGTACGAGAGGTCTCAAAGTGTTTGGCAAACATCGGTAGGGTGCATAGCTGTTCCAGTGTCAGCAGGCCTGAGCGATAGCCGTCGTCAACGTCGTGGTGGTTGTAGGCGATTGAATCGGCAATATCGGCAAGCTGCGCTTCCGCACAGGGCAGGGTGCGATTCAAAAAACGTTGGCCGAGCTCGCCAATCGATCGCGCATTTTTTGCAGAACAATGTTTCAGGATGCCTTCGCGGGTTTCAAAAGTCAGATTCAAGCCGCGAAACTCCGGGTATTTGTTTTCGAGAACATCCACCACTCGCAGTGACTGAAAGTTGTGCTCGAACCCGCCGTAGTCTCGCATGCAAGCATTCAGCGCGTCTTGGCCGGCGTGCCCAAACGGTGTGTGGCCAAGGTCGTGGGCCAGGCATACCGCCTCTATCAGGTCTTCGTCAAGCCCAAGAGCACGAGCAACTGTACGTCCTACCTGAGCGACTTCGAGGCTGTGAGTGAGGCGCGTACGGTAAAGGTCGCCTTCGTGGTTAACAAACACCTGCGTCTTGTATTCCAGTCGACGAAAGGCGGTCGAGTGAATGATACGATCCCGATCGCGCTGGAATTCAGTACGATAGTGCGAAGGTGGCTCGTCAAAGAGGCGGCCCCGGCTGCTGTCAGGTGTCGAAGCGTAAAGGGCAGTGGTCAAATTCATGTGTCGCAGTAGGCCTTCAATGCGGCGTCTACGTGGGAGCTTGCGCAATCGCTCCGCAGTTCGCTTGAGCCGATGCTCTTGAGGACGATCAGTCGCTGCTGATCGGCGAGATTTTTCTTGTCTTTGCGCATAGCGCTTTTTAATGCATCAATATCGAGATTACCTGCGTTCGTCGGAAGTTCTGCGGCTTTGATCAATGCTCTTATTCGAGCCACGTCTTGTTGTTCAAGCGCACCCATCGATTGGCTCAAATGGGCCGCCATCAACATGCCAATGGCCACGGCTTCACCGTGCAGCCACTGACTGTAGGACGTTACCTGTTCGATAGCGTGGCCAAAGCTGTGGCCAAAATTCAGTAGAGCGCGTTCCCCTTTTTCACGCTCATCCCGGGCAACGATTTCGGCTTTGATGGCGCAGCTTCGATAAATGGCTTCGTTTAGTGCAGCCGCATCAAGCGCCAACAGACTGCTCATGTTTTGTTCAAGCCAGCCGAAATATTCAGCGTCGAAAATACAACCGTATTTAATCACTTCGGCAAGCCCTGCACGCAATTCACGCGGAGGCAACGTATTGAGTGTATCGGTGTCAATTACCACGGCAACAGGTTGGTGAAATGCACCAATGAGATTCTTGCCCTGCGTATGATTGACCCCTGTTTTTCCTCCAACTGACGAATCTACCTGCGCCAGTAAGGTTGTGGGCACCTGCACAAATCGAATGCCGCGCATATAGCTCGCGGCTGCAAAGCCTGCCATGTCGCCGACCACGCCGCCGCCAAGCGCCACGATTGCTGTGTCTCTTTGCGCGCCGCATTCAACCAGCGTATCGATAATAGTTTCAATAGAGGCCAGGTGCTTATGCGTTTCGCCGTCGTTGAGAGCAACGTGGTCTATATGGTGACCCTCAAGTGCCCCGTTAAGCGTTTCAAAATAGAGTGGCGACACTGTCGTGTTGGTGACCACGACCAGGTGCTTTGGCAAATTTGTTTCTATGGCGAGTTGGCGCCACAGCGAAACATCGCCCATGAGATTGTTGCCAATGACAATCGGATAGCTGCGAGTGCCCAGGTTAACCGTCAGTGTTTGCATGTTTTGAAAGGTGTCCGACTCGTCTGAAGTGTGAATATTCGCCAAAGGTTTGCTCAGTTGCTCAAGTTCATGGCAAATAGTCTTTGCGACCTGGGGCACTCGTTTGCCATCGGTCTCGATGACAATGTGAGCAAGCTCCTGGTAAAGAGGCTCGCGCTCGATCCAGAGTTCCTCCAGACGCCCCAGTGGGCTGTCCACTTTGAGCAGCGGCCTCGCGCTATTGTAGCGCGTACGCTCGAATTGTTGTTTTGGAGTCGCGTGTAAAAATACAACTATTCCGCTTGCGCTCAATAGCTGTCGATTGCAGGCTTGGGTCACAATGCCGCCGCCTGTGGCTATAACAGCAGAGTGTTGGTTTATAGCGTGTTCGAGTGCCGCGGTTTCGCGCTGACGGAATCCGGTTGCGCCTTCTTTGTCGAAAATCAGACCAATTTCGACGCCGCTGCGGTCTTCGATCACGCGATCAGTATCGATGAACCTGCGTTCCAATAGGGCGCTCAAACGCTTGCCTACGGCGCTTTTGCCCGAGCCCATGGGGCCCACCAGAAATATTGGAAGAGAATCGTGCATAGGTTAAGTCTAACCTGCGCCAATTTTTTTTGGCAAAAAAAACGGGAGCCGAAGCTCCCGTCGATACTGGTTTGAGCGCTATCTATTACTGAGAGTCGTCGATACCGCAATCCGGGTTGAAGCCGAACGGGCTGGAGAAGATCCCCGATGGAGCATCGCATGCCAGGTCCCGCACAAATCCGGCCGGTACTACCGTCAGTCGCCCGGGCGGAGAGTTGTCCAGATCGTCTGTGTCAGAAGCCGCTACATTCAGCAAATAGCGCCCCGTTTCAGACGACTCGGTCCCCTGCACTGAAGCACGTGCCTCGAGCTCTACTTCGAGCCAACCGCCATACTCCTGTGGATAGATAATGTCGACACGGGTAAATCCGGACGAGTCTGTAATAGTGTCGGATTGGCCTTGAGCTGGCGCCACGGTCGCAATATTGCCAGCCTCTATACTTTCATTGAGGTTAATGTCTTCTCCTAAATCGAGAATTCCATTTCGATTGAAATCTTCATCGTCGCAGCGATCACTGACAATACCTACCCAACCTGCCGCGGCCTCGTTTCCACACCAGTAGCCCTTGATATACTTGACCGAATTAACTCTCATAATGACTTCGACGCCTGCGACTGGACGGCCGTCGGTATCTGTCACCTGTATCACGTAAGGCACGCGGTACTGGGTTGTATCGGCGCTTTCGAAAATGGTGTTGCCCGTACCAAACGTAAAGAACACTTCGCGTCCTGCAACTGTCAGTAAGGCCGTGCTGTCAATCCCTGTTCCTGCGACGGTGGCTTTAATTGCAACTCCGTCGACGCTCGATGTTTGTGAGTTTGACGTGTAGAAGGTCTGTGCACGGCCCTGGCTATCGGTTACCGCCGCTGGTACCGAAAGTCCGCCGCCTGTGAAGTCGGTGACTTCAAAATCGACTATAACGTTTTTAACCAAATTGCCGGCGGCGTCACGAACCACTGCCGTAATCGCACTTTGGCTGTTTGGCGCAATCGTAAATGGGTTGGCTTGAACCTCAATGGTGTTAGGTGTGGTAGCAACAAATTCAACGCTCAAGGTAGCCGATGGTCCGTTGACAGTCGTTGCACTGATTGTTGACTGCCCGGCGTTCATTGCCATGATCGAAAAGCTCGCTTCACCGGATGCGTTGGTCACGACTGATGATGGCGTGACGTTTCCGCGCGTGGCGGCAAAGCTGACGGATTGACCGACGACCGGTGAGTTGTTCTGGGACCAGCGCATAGAGACGGTTTGCATAGCACCGAGATCGATCTCCGTGTTGATCGCAGGTGCAACAAACGCAAAGGCGTCGTCGGCTACCCGCACGGTCGCACCGATGGTTTCACCCAGAGCAGATGCGGTAATCGTATCGGTACCACCGTTCACGGCCGTATAGTCGAACTGGGCCTGACCCGAGCTGTCTGTGGTCAGAGTCTGTGAGGACAAGGTGTTGCCAAGTGATGAGGTTACGTCGATGGTGCGTCTGTCGATACCTTGTCCGTTTGCGTTGTTTAACACCAAAGTAAACGTATCAACAGCGCCCTGAGCCAGGTTAGTCGGGCCCGAGATTTGCAAGTTGGTGCCAATGACATTCACGTTGACCGTGTCGCTGAGCTCGCCCGCTGTGGCGGTAACTACAATGACGCGGTTGGTGGGGTCTGACTGGGTCGACAGCCTAACGGTAGCGACTCCGTCTACTCCAGTTGTGGTGTTGATCTGTTCGATGCCGCCAGAGTCAGATGAAAACTGCACCACAGCGCCTTCGATGAAGTTGTTGTTCGCATCTTTAATCAGTGCGCTAATAATGACGGGAATACCGCCATCGGATTGCAACTGCGGATTGCTGGTAATGGCTTCAACAGAAGCGGCATCCGGAATGACGGGCACAGTTGGATCGGGGGGTACTACAACTACAGGATCCGGTAGCGCAACAAAGCTCTTATCGTCGCCGCCGCCACTGCAGGCCGCTAACGCCAGAATGGCAGCAAACATAAATACTCGTGACATATTAAACATTTTATTTCCTCTCAAATCTAAAACGGACTGGTTTAAACGCCTTCGTTTAAACGACCTAGTTCAGATTTGCGCCTTCTTTAATGATTCGGGGAGTAACGAAGATCAGCAGCTCAGATTTGTTTGAGACTTTCTGAGTCGTGCGGAACATTGCGCCAAGCACAGGAAGATCACCGAGTATCGGGACCTTGCTGTTGATTTCGCGCTCTTCAGTTTCGTAAATACCGCCAAGCACGACGGTCTCGCCGTTGCTCACCAGTACCTGGGTTTCGATTTCACGCGTATCGATACTCGGGACAAAGCCACCAGTAGCACTCGGTACGCTTTCTCCGACACTGTCCTGGCTCACAATCAGGTCCATGATGATGCGATCATCAGGTGTGATAAGAGGAGTAACCGTCAGAGAAAGTACGGCCTTCTTGAACGACGTAGTGGTAGCGCCACTTGAAGACGATTCCTGGAACGGGATTTCAACACCCTGTTCGATACGTGCTTCTTTTTGGTTGGCGGTAATCACACGAGGTGTCGAAATAATTTCTCCGCGACCTTCTGCCTGCAGTGCCGACAGTTCAAGGTCGACCAGGTAGTCTGAGTCGAGAATAGACAAGGCCAGTCGACCAGCCGGGTTGGCTACCGGAAGGTTGACCGCCAGTCGGTCGGCAAGAGCACCGATAGCAACAGGGAACACGTTGCCGCCGTCCTGGAGGTTTGCCAGGGCCGAAGCAGTGGTAATGTCGTTTCCGGTAGCTGAACCTGAAATAGAGATAAGGCCGTCGCTTGAATTACGGCTCACGTCTGAAAATCCCATGCGAACACCAAGCTGACGGTTGTAGTCGTCGTTGACTACGACAATGCGTGATTCGATCAGTACCTGTCGTACCGGAATGTCGAGACGTTGCACAAGGCGACGAATTTCGGCCAGTTTTTCGGAGGTGTCCTGAACGAGCAGAGTGTTGGTACGCTCGTCTATGTTAATGCTGCCGCGGTCGGACAGAATGGTGTTGTCACCACTGCCAACGAGGCTCGCAAGGTCGGACGCTTTCGCGTAGTTCACCTGAACGAACTCGGAGCGTAGTGGGGCAAGTTCTTCAAATTTTTGCAGCGCTTCGAGTTCCTGACGTTCGCGAGCTGCAATTTCTTCCGCAGGAGCCACGATAATCACGTTGTCGTTTTGACGCATGCCCAAACCTTTGGTTTGCAACACGATATCCAGAGCCTGGTCCCAGGGAACAGATTGCAAGCGCAACGTTACGTTGCCTTGTACAGTGTCACTGACCACGATGTTCTGTCCGCTGACATCGGCCAACAGCTGCAGAACAGCGCGTGTTTCGATGTCCTGGAAGTTCAGTGTCAGACGTTCGCCTGTGTATTCTTTGTCCTGAATTTCGCGCAGTTGCTCTTCAGCGGTAGGTTCGTAAGCACGAAGCTCAACCGTGAACAGGTTGTCCGACTGATAGGCGACTTGCTCGTAAGGTACGTTAGACCCAATGACGACGCGTGCGTTGTTACCAGACTGGCTTGCATCGACAGTAGCTACAGGCGTAGCAAAGTCGAGCACGTCGTAACGGCGCTGCAGTCCACCCGGAAGGGCCGTGTCAATGAAGTCAATAATTACGTTGCCGCCTTGTTCCTGGATGTCGACCACAGTGCTTGGATCGGTAAGCGTCACTACGACGCGACCTGCACCGTCGTCGCTACGGCGAAAGTCAATGTTCTCAATAGTTTTATAACCACTGCTGGTGCTAACAGACGGAGTCGAGGAGGCGGCGCCATCACCGCTAACGGTGAACGGGCTGCTACTGGCTGAGCCTGAGTTGCTACCAAGCGTAATGTAGATGTTGTTGCCCTGAACGTCGGTAGTGTAGGGCACCATGTCGTCGAGATTGAGCACGACGCGGGTGCGGCCGTTGGCTTCGGCGGTTAAGATGCTGCGAAGTGCGCCGAGATCGACGTCTTTACGGCGTGATGTCAGCGCAAGGCCGGTGTCCGGCAAGTCCAGAGAAATTCGCGCTGGATTTTCAATGGTGAAGCTCAACGGCGTTGGCGCCAGTCCAGAAGTTTCCAGGCGCAGCTGTATTTGCTGACCAGTGAGTGGAACCACTTCGATGTTGACCAGTTTGTTGGCCGGGCTGGTTTGCGCCAGAGCACTGGATGTGCCCAACATTAGCGCCAGGCCCAAGGCCCATGCAGTAGCAAAGCTACCGAATTTTGCAGACAAGCCTCTCATCGAGATTCCCCATTGTAGTGTTGTTTAAGCGGTGCGTTCATTCGTATTACTCCAGGCCAATCAGTCGCTAAGACCGATGGCAGCTTCTCGATCGGCCCAGCCGCCGTCGAGACCATTGCGTACAAGTTCAACCAGTTCGATAGATGAATCGTCGATAGTGGTTACTCGACCGAAATTTTCACCCATGTAATTGCCTGGACGGACGCGATGAATCAGGCCGTCACTGGTTTGCACCAGCGCCGAATTAAATTTGCCTGTATTCAGTGAGCCGACCATGCGTAAAGAGTCCAGTGAAAAACTCTCCAAATGTTCGGGGTTTCGGTTTGGATCGGGACTCTTGCCGGGGTCAGCCGGGCCAGCCGAAGCATTGACGCTTGCAACGAATGGCGAGCGTTCTGATTCGGCAGAGTATATATGCTTAATGGGCGGCGTAACTTCTGGCAGGTCGTTAAGGACCGGCACGCGTTTGGCTTTTTCATCGGTAACCCATTGTTTGAGATCCGACATATCGCCGCCGCAGCCACCTAAAAGTACGCTGGTTGACGCAGCCAATGCGAGTAGGCGAGATTTTGAGTGTCGTTTCATTATTCGCCCTCCTCTATAACTTCATTAGGGTCAAGGTAACGGAACGTTTTCGCCGTTACCCTCATCGTAAGATTATCAATACCTTCACTACCGTCTATTTCAACGTCTTCGAGCACCACAATTCGTGGTAGCTCCGCAATGTCGCTGACAAATTTTCCAAGTTCGTGGTAATCGCCTTTCAGTCGAATGGTAATCGGCTTCTCGGCGAATACTTCTTTGCGCGTCTCAGCTCCTGGCTGGAACAGCTCTTCTTCAAGGCCGCTGGCAAGGCCGGTTTGAGAAATATCGACCAAGAGGCTCGGAATTTCAGTTTTACCGGGAAGCTGCTTGAGCATGGCGCCAAAGTTGGTTTCCATGTCGGCTAGCTGGCGTTTGTACGCATCAAGGTTGGCGGCTTTTCGCTGTTTGGCTGAAAAGTCGTCGCGCAGAGTTTGTTCTTTGGCCTGTACTCGTTCGAGATCAGGCTTTTTGCTCTTGATGACAAACTGGTAAACACCAAAGCCCGCAACCAATGCAAAAATAAGTGCAATAAGCAAAACGCGCAACCAAAAAGGAGCGCGGCCGATGTCGTTTATGTCGAGTGAATTAATATCGTCAGCGATGCTCACGTGTCAGTCTCCTCGGCGTTCTTCGGTGTAGTCTGGGTCGCTACAATAGTGAACGAGCTGGTACGACCTGTTTCGTCATTTTGCTCGGTTTGCACTACATTGAGGTCAGGGTTTTTCAACCACGGCGACTTGTCTATATTGCGCATGAAAGCGGACACTCGAGTGCTCGACTGGGCCACACCGGAGATAGTGATGCGACTACCTGTCTGGGTAATTTTATTGAGGTGTACACCATCTGGAACTGCGCGAGCCAGCTCGTCAAACAAATGAACGACTTCAGGTCGTTTGGTTTGCAAGCTGTCGATAATGTCCATTCGGGCAATCAGGCGGCTCTTTAGATCTTCGAGTTCCCTGATTTCGGTTATTTGCCGATCAAGCACAGCTATTTCGTTGTCGAGATAGAGGTTGCGCTTATCTTGTTGATCGATACGTGCCGAATAGTAAAACATTGTGCCAACGACAATTGCTGCGCCAGCAAGGGCAGCTCCAACCGAAGACAATCCAAAGTTCTTTTGGCGTACTTTGCGCAGATCTTCGCGCCAGGGTAGCAGGTTAACGCGAGGCATTAGTCGAAACTCCGCAATGCAAGGCCACAGGCTGTAAGCAGCGCTGTAGCGTCTTTGTGTACACCCTGTGCTTTGGCCTTGGACGAAACTTTCATCTGACCAAGCGGGTCGCCTTTGACAGTCGGGATACCTACGCGACTGGCAATGAGGTCTGCAACGCCTGCAATGTTGGCGCAGCCACCACACACTATAATTTGTTCAGGCTGCTCACGGCCGCCGCCTGACGCGAGGAAAAACTGGAGTGAACGGCTGACCTGTTGAGTCATGTCGTCAATAAAAGCATCCAGCACTTCCGGTTGATAGTTACTTGGAAGTCCGCCTTCTTTTTTCGCTCTTCCAGCTTCTTCAAGACTCAAGCCATATGTACGCATAATTTCTTCGGTGAGCTGTTGCCCGCCAAATGCAAAGTCGCGCGTATAAATAACTTTCAGGTCTCGTAAAACACTGAAGGTGGTTGAGCTCGCACCAAAGTCGACCACCGCTACAGAATGGTTTTTGCCGCTGTCGGGCATTTGGTGGGTCAGTAGCTGACACGCATTCTCAAGTGCAAACGGCTCTACGTCGACCACTTTTGCTTCGAGTCCGGCTGACTCAACGGCCGCCTGTCTTTGCTCAACATTTTCGGTACGTGTTGCTACCAGCAACACGTCGATCATGTCGGGGTCTTTATCAGAAGGGCCAATGACCTCAAAGTCGAAACTGACTTCTTCCATCGGGAACGGAATGTACTGATCGGCTTGTAGTTCTACCTGCCCTTCCAGTTCCGCTTCCTTCAGAGTGTTTGGCATTTGAATCACTTTGGTAATGGCCGCGTCACCACTAATGGCAACGGCACCCAGGCGGCTGCGCGCACCGGAGCGTTTAACCGCTCGGCGTACAGCCTCACCAACGGCATCAACGTCCACAATGGCTTTCTCGTTAATAGAGTTAACCGGAGTGGGTTCAGCCGCGTATGATTCAACGCGATAAGAATCACCTGATCTTGCAAGCTCAATGAGCTTTACCGAGGAGGTGGTTATGTCAAGGCCAAGCAATGGCCGTTGTGCAGCAGTAAAGAGCACATTTTTTCCTTTCAGAGTCCGTGACTTGCGTCGGAAATATAGTCTATCTTCTCAATAAGAGGAGTCAACTATATAACAATAAATATCGGATGTGTAATGTGATCGAAAGCACATTATTGACAAGATAGGGTCATCTACTTGCGTTTTACACGTCTAAAAATGCTGCAATACACCATTTACCATAAGTAATTCCGAACGTGAAATGAATGTACCAATTATTTTTCTCCGATAACGTGATTTTTTTCACATTCCTGAGTCGATATACTCATCACCTTACTTCGCTGGACCTAATTTCTATGCCGACGCTCTCCCGTTTACTCATTTTGTTCGTAAGCCTTGGCCTGCTAGGGGCGGCTACCGGCGCACTCGGCACTACGGTTGCCTACTTCTATTTCTCTCCGGATCAGCCTGAGGTCAACGTACTTAAAGACGTGCAGCTGCAGGTGCCACTACGTATCTTCACGCGGGACGGGCGTTTAATTGCCCAGTTCGGTGACAAGCGTCGACTGCCGGTAACGTGGGAAGAGTTGCCCGAGCAGCTTGTGCAAGCCTATGTTTCTGCTGAAGATGATCGCTTTTTCGAGCATCCCGGAGTGGACTACCAGGGCCTCCTTCGGGCGGCCTATAAGCTGGTTAAGGCCGGTAAAATTCGAGGTGGCGGTTCCACCATCACCATGCAGTTGGCTCGGGCATTCTTCTTAACCCCGGATCAGTCCTACAAGCGGAAGATTCGGGAGATCTTCCTGGCCATCAAAATGGAGCGGGAATTTACCAAAGAGGAAATTCTGACTCTGTACCTGAACAAAATTTTTCTGGGCCAGCGGGCTTATGGCGTCGGTGCGGCTGCTCAGGTGTATTACGGCAGACGGCTGCATGAGCTCAGTTTGGCGCAAATGGCGACGCTTGCGGGCTTGCCGCAGGCACCTTCAAGAGATAATCCGGTGCGTAGCCCGGAACGCGCTCATGGGCGACGGCTCTATGTGCTTCGCCGCATGCTCGAAACCGGCGCCATAACCCAATCTCAACACGATGAAGCCTCCGTTGAGCCCATCGAGACCTTTGTGCACGGCACATCCATTGAAGTCAGTGCACCTTTTGTCGCTGAGATGGTGCGACTTGATATAGAAAAACGCTACGGGCGCGAAGCGATTAACCAGGGCATTGCCGTGGTAACCAGTTTGGACAGCAAGCTGCAGCGCAGAGCTCAAACGGCCGTGCGCCAGGGCATTTTCGAATATGACCGTCGTCACGGCTTTCGCGGAGCGCTGGCCAAACTCAATTTGGATGACTTTGCGACACGCGAAGAACTGGTTGAGAAAGTGACGGCTTACCCAACGCGTATCGGGCAGGTGCCGGCCGTGGTTTTGGCGGTCGACGACGAAAAAGCCACGTTACTTAGCGCCAAAGATGAGGACGTTGTGCTGGGGCTCGAACAAGTAGCCTGGGCGCGCCGCTTTATTAATCAGGAAACCATTGGCGACGAGGTCAGCAAAGTATCCGACGTGCTCAGCCAGGGCGACCTTGTATATATAGTGTCGACTGAAGAAGGCAGCCTGCTTAGCCAAATGCCTGTGGTGCAAGGATCTATGGTTGCCATGGACCCGCACGACGGTGCAATTGTGAGTCTGGTTGGTGGGCTGGATTTTGATCAGAGTAAATTCAACCGCGTGGTTCAAGCCCGTCGGCAGCCAGGTTCGGTATTCAAACCGTTCATTTATTCCGCGGCTCTAGAGCTTGGATTGACGCCCGCCACGGTTATAAACGACAACGCAGTGGTGTTTCAGGACGCCGTGCTTGAAGACGTTTGGCGGCCCAAAAATTACACAGGCCGTTTTTTCGGTCCTACGCGACTGCGCGAGGCGTTAATCAAGTCACGTAACCTGGTATCAATCAGAGTGCTCGATCGTGTCGGCATCATTCCCGCCATTGCGCATCTTGAAAAATTTGGTTTTCAAAGCGATATGTTGCCGCGCGATTTGTCGCTGGCGTTGGGAAGCGCTGCGGTTACGCCTCTGGAGCTTGTCGACGCGTATTCGGTTTTTGCTAACGGTGGCTTCGACGTGAGCGCGTACTTTATCGATCGTATTTATGCGATGGACGGTACGGTTATAGACCGACCCGAACCTTTGTACGCGTGCGTGAATTGCGTCGAGCCGGAAAGTGAAAGCGCTGACCCAGATAGGCTTGAAGGGCAAGCCGCCCCTTCGTTTAGGCAAGCAGCCGCCGTCGCAGCTGAAGAAGTTGACCCCTGTGCACGTTTAGCCTTTTTTACCAACGCCAATGCAGCGCCACGAACGGTCTCGGCACAAAACGTGCACCTGATTACAAGCATGATGCGCGACGTTATTAGACGCGGCACGGGGGTGCGCGCCAACCGCTTGGGTCGCGACGACCTGGCGGGTAAAACAGGCACCACCAATGACAATCGCGACGCCTGGTTTAGTGGGTTCAATGCCTCACTCGCCGCTGTGTCCTGGTTGGGCTTTGACAAAGAGCGACCTTTGGGACGAGGAGAGGCGGGTGCTTCGGCGGCGTTGCCTTCGTGGGCCTACTTTATGAAGGGCGCGCTTAAGGACGTACCTAGTAGTAGCGTACCTGAACCCGACGGCATGGTGACTGTATTAATTTCGCCGGAAACAGGGCTGTTGGCATCGGCTAATCGCACCGACGCGGTATTCGAAACCTTTCGAATAGGCATGGTACCGGATGCCGAAGCAGATATTGAATACCCGTTGATTAATCCGTTTACAGAACCCGAGATTAATGCCGAAACAGGTGAGCCGGTTGTTGAGCAACCGGTCGAAGAAGAGCTCTTTTAACGATTGTTACCGCGTTGTCACAGCTGCGACAAGGTGTCCCTATGCCCAGAGTTTCCGTAGATAAACAAAGTCGTGAGTTGGCCATTGTGGCCGCTCGCCTTATGCAAGAGCAGGGGCTGGACTTTCTGGCCGCTAAAAAAAAGGCGGCTCTGAAGCTAGGGCTGGGTGAGCGCGCGGCGCTTCCAAGCAATCGCCAAATTGAAGAGGCAATGCTTGAACATCAGCGCCTGTTTTTTGGTGATGACGCTCAAGTAGAGCTCACCCGTTTGCGCGAGGCCGCGCTTGAAGCCATGCATCACCTTGCTGCGTTCGATCCGCGCCTTGTAGGTGCGGTGCTTAGCGGCGCAATCACCACAGGCACGGCTGTTGAGCTTCATGCTT
>QIGP01000342.1 GCA_003228965.1 Gammaproteobacteria bacterium | reverse complement strand
GTCATCTCGACGTCGATGTAGCCGCGACCGTAATCTCAAGCATCGCCACAGGATGCGAAATTTCCGGCGCCGCCCTGATCGGTGGTGAAACCGCAGAATTGCCGGGGATGTACCAGGGCGACGACTACGATTTAGCCGGGTTTTGTGTCGGTGTCGTGGAAAAAGACAAGCTGATCACCGGGGAGAAAATAGGTCCGGGCGACGCGATCATTGCACTACGTTCAAGCGGTCCCCACTCCAACGGCTACTCGCTTATTCGCAAACTAATCGACATTGCCAAAGACGAAGGCCAGAGCACGCCCCCCATTGAAGATCTGCTGCAACCCACACGTATTTACGTTAAGCCGTTGCTGTCCCTGTTCGAACAAATGCCGGTTCACGGTTTGGCCCACATCACTGGTGGCGGACTGCTCGAGAACATACCGCGTGTACTGCCCGATGCTGTGTGTGCGGTAATCGATCTCAATTCATGGACCATGCCCGACATTTTCAACTGGTTGCAAAACATCGGTAACATTGCACAATACGAAATGTGGCGTACGTTTAACTGCGGCGTCGGCATGACCGTTTTTGTACCTGGCGACCAGGCTGACGCGGCGGTCAGCGCGCTAAACGCAGCCGGAGAAACCGCCTGGCAAATTGGCGAAGTGCGGGACCTTGGAAACGGCGAAGCACTTATTCTGGAATCCTGAGTTTGCAAGTTTTGCCACTCAGCGTAACGGTCCTCTTATCCGGCGGTGGGACAACCTTTGACGCTATTCAGTCTTACTCGCAACGTGACGACAGCGGGTTTAACGTTACGGATGTAATTAGTGATACGTATGATGCCTATGGGCTCACGCGTGCCCGCAATGCCGGATGCCGTAGCCACTACGTTAACTACAACGACTACGAGGACCGGGCCGATTTCGACGAAGCGCTGCTGCGCGCAACTGCCGAGACTTCGCCAGATCTTGTTGTACTGGCAGGCTTCATGCGCATCGTAAACCCCGAATTTGTTCGCGCCTTCAGCGGTAAACTAATCAATATTCACCCGTCGCTGCTACCGTCTTATCCGGGCTTGAATACATATCAACGCGCGTTGCAAGCGGGTGATTCTGAACACGGCAGTACAGTACACTTTGTCAACGACGTGTTGGACGGCGGACCGTTGATTGCACAAGCTATTGTAAATATTGAAACTAATGACACACCCAAATCACTTTCTACGAAAGTTCAGCGCGCGGAGCGTATACTGTATCCGGTCGTTATTCATTGGTTCGCAAGCGGCAGACTCATCATGCGCGACAGTGAAGTGTGGCTAAACGGGGCCAAACGAACGACACCAATTCGTGGCATCGTGAACATCCACAATAATGAGGAGTTTGAGTTCGATGAAGGCGCGTAATTTCATTAAACCATGCCAACTTATCGGGTGGCTGGTAGCCACCTGCTGTATGACGTTGGCCGTTGCAGGCGATCGCCCTACCCCGTTTATTGCGGTTTACGATGTCCATCATTCAGGCGCGCGCGTGGCTGAGTCGACAGTCATGCTGACGCGTATTAATCGCGACTCTTATTCGCTGTCTTCAACAACCCATCCGAGAGGTTTCGCCGCATTGCTGCGCAAGACCCCGGTCATCGAACATTCGCGCTTCGAGTTTACCGAGCACAACGAAATGCACGGAATTGACTACGAGTTCGACGATGGGTCGCGTTCGGGCAAACGCAACCGGTCAATCCATTTCGATTGGGATACCAGCAAGGCCATCAGTAACTACCAGGACGAAATCCACGTCCTTGATCTGGACCAGCCAGTTGGTGATCGTCTGGCAATGCAGGCGTTACTAATGCGCGATTTGGGCGAAAATGCGCTGCGCGACAGCTACCAGCTGGTAGACCGTGACGCCATCAAAACGTATCTTTTTACCGCGCTTGGGGAAGAACTGCTGGACACTCCAGCCGGTCGTTTCAACACGCTGAAAGTTAAGCAGCAGCGCGAAGGATCGTCGCGGTCGTATCATATCTGGCTGGCACGCGAACACGACTTTGCGATCGTAAAAATGACTCAGTTCAGAAACGACAAACCCAGAACCGTACTCACCGCAACGCGCATTCAGTCGGGAGTAACCGACACGCTTGACTACGGATCACCGCTTCCTGCAACGCCTGAAGAAGTGGTTAAAAAAGTGATCGACCACAGCAAGTCGGGCCCGGTCGTACCAGAGACTCAGAAAGACAACGAACGCTAAACCCCAACTGCGCCACTACTACGCTGCGCTAGCGGCCTTTGGGCACCTCTAATAACCCGTGGACTCAAGATGTGAATTCTTGGGCTTTAGAGGTGCCCCTTTGTCCCATCCTGAATTCTTAACGTACCGGTGAGCCTAACCGCGAGGGAGCGTAACTCCGCGCTGGCCCTGATATTTTCCGGCCCTGTCGGCGTACGAGATTTCGCACTCTTCATCAGACTCGAAAAACAGCATTTGAGCAACACCTTCATTGGCGTATATGCGCGCTGGAAGCGGCGTCGTATTGGAAAATTCCAACGTTACGTGACCTTCCCACTCGGGTTCTAACGGCGTTACGTTTACAATGATGCCGCAGCGAGCATAAGTCGATTTACCCAGGCACATGGTCAGTACATTGCGCGGAATGCGGAAGTACTCGATGGTGCGTGCAAGCGCAAACGAATTTGGCGGAATGATGCATTCGCTGTTGTGCATGTCTACAAAACTGCTCGCGTCGAACGACTTCGGATCGACAACCGCAGAATTAATGTTGGTGAAAATTTTGAATTCTTCGGCGCAGCGTACGTCGTAGCCGTAGCTTGATGTGCCGTATGAAATTACTTTTTCGCCATTGACCTGTCGCACCTGCTCGGGTTCGAACGGTTCGATCATGCCGTGATTTTCAGCCATTTTCCGAATCCAGCGGTCTGCTTTAATACTCAACTTGGGTCCTTTTTATAGTTCAGTTAGTGTCAAAAATCTCAGGTCGCGCTTAGCTATCTTCGACCACGATCTTTGGGAACAGCCGACTGTAGTCGGTGCCGCCAGCGCGCAGTTTAGCCGCAGCTCGTAGCGCCATGTGCCGGTAGCGCGTCGAAAGTTCGCTATCGGGGTCGTGGCCAACGGTTGGTTTTCCTGCATCCAGCTCTTCGCGTATACGGATATCCAGCGGTATTTTACCCAGAAACGGAACAGAGTCGGCGTGCGCCATAAGCTCACCTCCACCCGATCCGAAAATGTCGGCTTCGTGGCCGCATTTCGGACACAAGTAGCCACTCATGTTTTCAATCACACCCAATATCGGAACCTCGACTTTTTCAAACATTTTGAGGCCTTTACGCGCATCCAGTAGCGCGATGTCTTGTGGAGTCGTAACAATGATCGCGCCACTGACCGGCACCTGTTGAGACAGCGTAAGCTGGATATCGCCCGTTCCAGGCGGCATATCTACCATCAAATAGTCGAGCTCACCCCACGCCGTGCTATTGAGCAATTGGTTTAGCGCCTGCGTTACCATCGGTCCGCGCCAGACCATAGGCTGATCTTCGTCGACCAGAAAACCGATCGACATACACAGAATTCCGTGACTCTCTACCGGCTAAATAATTTTACCGTCGTGGCTCTTTGGCTGAATATCGGCGACGCCAAGCATACGGGGAACGCTCGGGCCATAAATATCCGCGTCCAGAATCGCGACGCGCGCCCCTTCACTGGCAAGGGCCAGGGCCAAATTGACCGTGGTGGTCGATTTACCGACGCCACCTTTCGCTGAGGCGACAGCAATGATGTTCTTTATTTGCCCCAACGGTTTGAGGTTGCGGCGTACGGCGTGCGTTTTAATGTTTGACCGGATCTCAATTTGAGTCGACGCAAGGTCGGGAATTTCTGAGCAAATTTGCGCAGTCATTGCCTCGGCACTACGTGCGACGGGTAGGCCGAATTCGATCGAAATACGCTCAACATTCCCTTTTTCGCAGTCCACACTTACTTTGGCAAGCTCAGACAGTGGTGAGTCGAACGGGGTCAGTACAAGCGCCTTAACAGGGTCGACGAGATGTTGCATAGCCAATTTCACCTGCCTGAAGCATAATAATCGTGTTAGATAGGGTTTTGAGCGATCTAAATAAACGTCGCCAGCGGGCTTCTTATACTCGTTACACGTGTTCGCCGCCAGTCCCCGACCACCGCCAAGATTCCAGCGGACTGAAAGTCTCTTGAATAATGTGAAAAATATCACAATTGTTCCCGTAAGAAGTTGATATATTTGCTACTCTTACACCTTACTAAGCATAATTAGAGTTACCAGAGAATGCGGGTATGCAACCTCCCGCCTACGGCTGTTTCGAAACTCCCTATCGGTCGCGCACTCAACTTGTGAAGTTGGGTGTTGAATAGCTTGTGCCAATGATTGGGGGTGCACTCACACTTCGTTGCCAAGGCTTTGCAGGTTTTAATGAAATTATTTAGCGGACTTCGTGCCGACAAGCTGGTCAATCAGTTGATCACTATGCGTCACCACGATACGCCCGAGGCCGAAAAAGCCATCGAGCGACTTACCGCATTGGGCGATGGCGCAACGCCTAAAATAATTGACGGCCTGGAACTTGCCAACAAATCTCAAATGGTGACGTTTGTTGATATTCTGACTCAGAATATCAACTCAAAAAACTTACCCACATTCGTTCGCGCTCTCGAGCACTCCAACAAACGGGTCTCCAGTGGCGTGACCTGGGCTCTGGGATCTTCACATAGTTTCGATCCCAATCAGCTCTTCGACTTTCTCGATAACGACTCCGTTCCGCCGTCTCAAATTCTCAAAATAATGGGTGCGCATAAAAATCGAATAAACGTGCGCAAGCTATTAAGCGCGGCGTACAACATGGAGCACGGCGAGAAAGAAGTGGCAATGAAAATGGTTCAGGAGCTGGCTACAGAAGATCTGGTGTCCGATCTTCTCGGCCGTGTATCAGGCAAAGACCCACTCATTCGCTGCTACATCATTGCTGCGCTCACACGCTTCCCAAGCCCTAAAGTACAAAAAGCTATTCAGGACCAGCTGAGCGATCGCAACAACGAAGTAAAACAAGCGGCTCTGTCTGCGCTTTCCAAAATGGGCACAAAAGTCGATATAGCGATTATGTGCGAGCTGCTCATGGACGACGACATCGACGTGCAAAACAAAGCCGTTGATGTTCTGGTCACCATCAACCATCCCAACATGGTCAAACACATCCTGCCTGCACTTCAGGATGAAAACGAATACGCACGCAGAGCCGCCGTTGAAGTCCTCAACGAAGTAGCCAGCACCGAGTCCATCAAAGACTTGCTCGACGCACTGCAGGACAGCGACTGGTGGGTACGCTCCCGCGCTACCGACGCTCTTGCATCTATCGGTGGAGAACGCGTTGTCGATGCCGTGCTCGAACTGATTAACGACGACGACGAGCAAATACGCCGCGCGGCTATCGAAATTCTGAACAGCACTAAATCTGAAAAGGCCACAAACTATCTGATCGGCGCGATTAAAGATCCTGACTGGTGGGTACGCGAAAGAGCAGTCGATGCGCTAACTGAAATTGGCGACAAAAAAGCACTGCCCCCTATTATTGAAATGCTCAACGGTCATGCAAAATCCATTCCAGCGGCATTACGCGCCATCAGCGAAATGGGCTCCGCGCCGCACCTGAAATATGTGTTACCACTACTGTCGCGTCGCGAAAAAGAAATTAAACTGGAAGCGGCGGCTGTGGTTACGAGGCTTGTTGACGACAACTCGGCTTCGGAAGCTATCAAGCTAC
This sequence comes from Gammaproteobacteria bacterium, assembly GCA_003228965.1. Taxonomy (GTDB): domain Bacteria; phylum Pseudomonadota; class Gammaproteobacteria; order Steroidobacterales; family SZUA-146; genus SZUA-146. Next base: position 7,247 of record QIGP01000342.1, on the reverse strand, counting down.
TCTCGGCGGAAACTAACGACGAAGACCCAGCGATTCAACAGGCTATGAAACGCGCGGTTAGCGACTTGTCATCACGTTTCTCACAAACTCAAATAGCAGAAAACCACCTCGCCGAACGTATGGCCGAACCGCAAATGACAGTACTGGTCGACAACGCGCCCGAAGTTATTAAAGAAGCCGCTTCTGAAGCGCCTACTCTGGACATTGGCAAGCTGACCGCCGGCGACGTGATCGAAGGCCGCTACAAGTTCATCCAGAACATCGGTAAAGGCGCGTTCGGCACTGTCATACTCGTCGAGGACACCATTGTATCCGAACGCCTGGTGCTCAAGTTCTTGAACCAGAACATTTCATCCGACGAAGAAATGATGCAGCGATTCGTGCACGAATTACGCTACTCACGAAAAATTACGCACAAGAACGTTATTCGAATTTACGACTTCCTCAAGCTCGGCGGACTCTACGCCATATCGATGGAGTACTTCCCGTCGCACACGCTGCGTGGCGAAATTCCAAATAACAAACCGGTGGCAGTAAAGAAAGCCGCTGCCATCGCACGTGACATTGCGCTTGGCATGGCCGTTGCACACCACGTGGGCATTATTCACCGGGATCTTAAACCAGCCAACGTACTGGTCAATAACGACGGCATCGTCAAGGTTGTTGACTTCGGTGTGGCCTCAGCTCAGTCAGGCGGCGATACACAGCTGACTAAAACTGGCTACGTTATTGGTTCGCCAAAATACATGGCACCCGAACAGATTCTCGGCAAGAAAGTCGATCAACGAGCAGACATATACAGTCTTGGAGTAATTTTTTATGAATTACTTGCAGGCGAACCTCCGTACACCGAGGGTGATCACATGGCCGTGATGTACCAGCACGTCCAGGGTGACTACACGCCAATCCAGGAGCGCAATCCCGAGGTTCCGGATTACGTGGTCAAAATTGTGGACAAGGTCCTTGCCGTAGACAAGGCCGACAGGTATCAATCTATGGAAGCTCTACGAACTGATCTCGAAGCCATCATCGGATAACCATCACTCATGGCACGTATAGACGCATTTTTAAAACTCGCGCTCGCTCAGGGCTGCTCAGACATCCACCTTGCCGTAGGTGTACCTCCCATGTTGCGTATTAGTGGCGACCTGGTGCCCATCAAGTTTCGCGAGCTCAAAGATATCGAATTGGGTGGCTACTTCGACGAGATTCTTACTAAAGCACAACAGATAAAATACGCGGACGGCGACGACCTTGATTTTTCCTACGTCACTGAAGAGGGCGGCCGCTTTCGGGCCAACCTGTTTCACAAAGACACCGGGCCTGGCGCCGTGTTTCGGCACATTCCGAACACCATCCCCGAAATGAGCAAACTGGGATTACCCGAAGTGGTTCGCGACCTGACCGATTTACACCAGGGCCTTGTACTTGTCACGGGCGCGACCGGAACCGGTAAGTCGACAACGCTCGCCTCGATGATTGACCATCTAAACAAGACCAGACCGCTGAACATTTTAAGCCTGGAAGATCCCATCGAATTTGTTCACCCGAGTAAACGCTCGCAGGTGATCCAGCGTGAAATTGGCACTCATCTCAATTCCTTTGCCGACGGTCTGCGTGCCGCCCTGCGTGAAGACCCGGACGTCATTCTGGTCGGCGAGATGCGCGACGCCGAAACCATTTCAATGGCCATGACAGCGGCCGAGACGGGCCACCTGGTCCTCGGTACCATGCATACGACAGGAGCGGTTAAGTCGATCGACCGTATTTTGGACGCGTTGCCGTCCGATGAACGCGAACAGGCCAAGAGCTTTTTATCGCAAAGTCTGCAGGCCGTAATTTCGCAAATTCTGGTGAAGACTCCAGACCGAAAAGGCCGCAAAGCCGTGCTTGAAATCATGGTCATGACACGCGCTATTGCCAAACTAATTGCCAACGATCAAACCCATTTGATTCCGTCGCAGGTACAAACCGGTAAATACCTTGGCATGCAGCTAATGGACCAGGCCCTGCTCGACGCTGTAACCAAACGGCTGGTCAACCCTGACGATGCGTATCTATACGCCGACGACAAATCCAAATTTGAGAAGTTTGTGACCGACACCAACATTCTTCCTCATCTGAATTTGCAGGACGGTTGAGGGATTAAACATGGCTGAAATCGATAAGTATCTGAATATGATGATGGAGAACGACGGTTCTGACTTGCACATTCTTGCAGGCGACCCGCCGCGTATGCGCCAGTACGGCGATCTCAAACACATTGGCGACCGACCCCTGCCCGCTAAAGAAGTCGCTGCACTGATTGAAGAGATCATGACGCCTGCCGCGAAGGAACAGTTTGAAGAGCACGACGGTGCCGACTTTGCGTATCCTCTGAGCGATATAGCACGCTTCAGAGTTAACGTGTTTCGCCACATCAACGGGATGGGTACTGTCATGCGTGCCATTCCAGGCGACGCGTTAACACTCAAAGACTTAAACGCTCCTCGCGCAATCATCAACCTGTGTAAAGAAAAACAGGGCCTTGTTCTGGTCACCGGGAAAACCGGTTCCGGCAAGTCAACCACCCTCGCGGCGATGGTTAACGAAATTAACGAATCGCGTAAGGGCCATATTCTCACTATCGAGGATCCGATAGAATTCACCCACAAACGTTTGGGTTGCCTCATAAGCCAACGCGAAGTTGGCGTGCACACCAAAAGCTTTTCGGCGGCACTGAAATCGGCACTTCGAGAAGACCCTGACGTGATACTCGTCGGCGAGATGCGTGATCTTGAGACCATGAGCATCGCTGTAACGGCGGCCGAAACCGGTATATTGGTTATGGGTACGCTGCACACCAACAGCGCCGCGGCTACCGTTGACCGCATAATAAACACCTTTCCTGCCGACAAGCAGGGGCATATCCGCTCAATGCTGTCGACCTCACTGCGCGGTGTGATTGCCCAGCAGTTGCTCAAGCGCGTTGACAAAAAAGGTCGCGTCGCCGCCATGGAAATCATGGTCAATAATTCAGCGATTGCCAACCTGATTCGCCAGGGCAAACTCGATCAGATTGAAAACTCAATGCAGGGTTCTGCGCAGTCTGGCATGCAAACAATGGACGGTGCGCTCAAGCGCTTGCTGCAGAAACGGCAAATTACCGGCGAAGACGCTTATTTGAAAGCGAACCACAAGTCCGCCTTCAAGGAATTCGCGCCTCCCGGCGCTGAAGATTAGCTCCTGAACCACAGCGTTTTTCTCCCCACATCAGCGCTTTTGACACAACGTATCTTGCGGCTGTTTTGATCGGCCTGTGGCATACTAGCGTCTCTTCTTTCTAATCCTGAACGCACCCTGCTACGGGTGTTTGATGAACTCTCATGCCAAAGCTCGATCACAACATTCTCATCTCGACCGCTCTGCCCTATGCCAACGGCCCTTTACACATTGGCCACATGGTCGGCTACGTGCAATCCGATATCTGGACTCGCTACCAGCGCCTTGTCGGCAACAATTGTGTGAGCGTGTGTGCAAGCGATGCCCATGGCACTCCGATCATGTTACGGGCAGCCGAAGAAGGCATTGACCCCGAGCAACTGGTCAGCCGAATCCGGGATTCACACATTCGGGACTTCGAAGACTTCTACGTCGACTTCGACGAGTTTTACACCACACATTCGCCGGAAAATCGCGAGTTGGTTGAGGGCATCTTCAATAAGCTGGACGCGGCCGGCCACATCGATCGCCGTATCATCACCCAGGCCTATGACGCCGAGAAAGAAATGTTCTTGCCTGATCGCTATGTCACGGGAACCTGCCCCAACTGCAAGTCACCCGATCAATACGGTGACAACTGCGACAAGTGCAGCGCAACGTACGACCCACTCGATCTGATTGACCCTGTATCCAAGGTTTCAGGATCCCCTCCTGTTGCCAAAGAATCCGAACATTTGTTTTTCAAATTATCCGGGTTCAATGACGAACTGCGCCAATGGCTAACAACTGACAACATCGACGAAGCGGTGTTAAACAAATTGCTTGAATGGGTGGATGCCGGACTTAAAGACTGGGATATATCACGCGACGCGCCCTACTTCGGCTTCAAGATTCCTGGCACCGATGACAAATACTTTTACGTATGGGTAGACGCACCCGTTGGCTACATGGCGAGTTTCAAACATTACTGCGATAAAAACGGCGTTAGTTTTGACGACTACTGGAACATCGACAGTAAACATGCGGTATACCATTTTATTGGCAAAGATATTATCAATTTTCATTGCCTGTTTTGGCCTGCTGTACTAAGCGGCGCTGGCTATCGAATGCCTACGCAAGTATTTGCACACGGGCACCTGACGTTAAACAAAGCAAAAATGTCCAAGTCCAAAGGCGAACTCATTGGTGCTCGTACCTACCTCAACCACCTTGACCCGGAAGCGCTCAGATACTACTTCTTTAGCAAGCTACGGCCAGGCATCGACGATCTCGATTTTAACGGTGACGATTTCGTCGCACGGGTAAACGCAGACCTCGTAAACAAGTTCGTCAACATCGCCAGTCGCTGCGCCGGGTTTATTTCCCGCAACTTCGAGGGCGAGCTTGCAAGCACATTACACGACGAAGATCTGTACCAAAAATTCGTCGATGCGGGAAGTGACATAGACCTGTATTACCGGGACCGCCAGTACTCTTCTGCCGCGCGCAGCATTATGGAATTGGCTGACCTCGCCAATCAATACGTAGATCACCACAAGCCCTGGAAGCTGGTTAAAGAAGAAGGACAGGAAGCCAAGGTTCAAGCGGTATGTACCCAAGGGCTAAACATGTTCCGTGCCCTGCTCGTTTACCTCACGCCTGTTCTACCAGCTCTGTCTGCCCAAGCGGGCGAGTTCTTAAACGCGCCTGTCACTTCTTGGGACGACGTCGAAACGCCTCTACTCAAGCATAAAGTGAACACGTTTAAACCGCTTAAGTCGCGCGTCGACGGTAAACACGTTGAAGCGATGATGGCTGAAGAACGCGCAGCAGCGGCTGCCACTGCCGAACCAAAACAGGTGGCGAAAGACGCAGACGACAGCACCATCTCGATTGACGATTTCAAAAAAGTCGATCTGCGCGTAGTACGCATCACCGACGCTCAAGTGGTGGAAGGTGCTGACAAGCTCGTGCAGCTAACGCTTGACCTCGGCGGTTCTACTCGCAACGTGTTCGCTGGCATCAAACGCAGCTACGACCCCGACCAACTCATTGGCCGACTTACGGTCATGGTCGCTAACCTGGCACCGCGCAAAATGCGCTTCGGAATATCCGAGGGCATGGTGCTTGCGGCAAGCAACGATTCGGGCGTTTATATACTCTCGCCCGACAGCGGTGCTGAACCAGGTCAGCGAGTTACTTAACGCGCGACCACCAACCACATCATGACCGAGCTACTGGCACTCCTGATTGCAACCGTTCTGGTGAATAATTTTGTGCTCGTGCAGTTTCTGGGACTGTGCCCGTTCATGGGCGTTACACAAAGACTCGAGGGCACTGTCGGGATGTGCTTCGCCACAGTATTCGTGTTGACTCTGGCGTCGGGCCTGAGCTGGAGTCTGAATCAGTTTGTGCTGGCCCCGTATAACCTTGAATACCTGCGCATCATTTCCTTCATAGTTGTTATTGCAGCCGTCGTACAGTTTACCGAAATTGCGGTCCGCGCCGTTTCGCCTTTACTTCATCAAATACTGGGCATTTTCCTTCCCCTGATCACAACCAACTGCGCGGTGCTTGGTGTCGCTCTATTGAACGTACGCGAGCAACACAGCTTTGTTGAATCGCTGTTCTTTGGTTTCGGTGCAGCCTCCGGCTTTTCACTAGTGCTGTTAGCCCTGGCGGCACAGCGAGAGCGACTGGCTCTTGCCAACATACCAAAACCGTTTAGGGGAGCCGCAATAGGTCTCATTACGGCGGGTATCATGGCTCTGGCGTTCATCGGTTTTTCTGGCATGGTGCGCGGCTGATGCTTACTGCAATCATCAGCCTTACCAGCATCACGACCGTACTAGGTTTTATGCTGTATGGTGTCCATCGACGGTACAACCCGCGTTTTGAAGCAGCGGGCGACAGCGTTGTAGAGAGTATTAATGCATTGCTGCCTCAGACTCAGTGCGGACAGTGTAACTATACGGGATGCAGACCTTACGCCGAAGCCATAGCAGCCAAAGAGGCTCCGATAAATCAGTGCCCTCCTGGAGGTGAAGCGACCATTAATTCTTTGGCCGCACTACTTGGACAAAACGTGTTAACGCTAAACCCTGACAACGGAGCCGAGGCACCTGCCAAGATAGCGTTCATTCACGAATCGATGTGCATTGGTTGTAAGAAGTGCATTCTTGTCTGTCCTGTTGATGCCATTGTTGGCGCGCCGAAACTCATGCATACGGTGATTGCCAACGAATGTACCGGCTGTGATCTGTGCGTTGAACCGTGTCCAGTTGACTGCATTGACATGATCGATGTCCCGGTAACGATTAGTACGTGGCGAACACAGCGGCCCGAGGCTCACCCTTGATGGACGCGTTGACTTTGCACAATTTTCCGGGCGGCTTGAAACTCAGATCCAACAAGCACCAGCAGACAAGCCTGCCCATTAGCGTATTGCCCACGCCGTCCAAAGTCTGGATACCTATGTTGCAGCACCGCGGACTGCCTGCGAAAGTAGCGGTTGAGATTGGACAAACTGTCAGCACGGGTACGCTCGTTGGTATAGCCGATGGGGCCTTTAGTGCCAATGTTCACGCAAGTATTACAGGCGTCGTTAGCGATATTAGTCCACGCGTCGTTGCTCACCGATCGGGACTTAGCACACCGTGCGTTGAAATCTCGGCTGCGGCCTCACAAGTAATTACAACCGACTTTAAGCTAGCCCATGACTATCAGCTGGAAGATCCTAACCTGCTGCGTAAGCGCGTCGCCGATGCCGGTATTGTCGGGCTCGGTGGGGCTTCCTTTCCTACCGCTCTAAAATTAGCTGCCGAAGCAGATCAGGCCCTGCACACACTTGTAATAAACGGTGCTGAGTGTGCCCCTTACATTAGCTGCGACGAAATGGTGATGCGTGAACAGGCAGGTTCCGTGCTGCAGGGTGTTCGAATTTTGCTTCACATTCTGCAAATCAATCAATGTCGCATAGCACTCGAAGAAGACAAACTCACCGCCATTGAAGCCGTGACCGCCGACATGAGCGAGCTCGCCGATCACCGGCTTGAGCTTTGCCTTGT
>QIGP01000213.1 GCA_003228965.1 Gammaproteobacteria bacterium | reverse complement strand
CGTCGAGGTGGACGTCTTTAATATGGCCGACCATACCGTAGCGGCCGTCGTCGAGAATTTCAGCTTCCAATACGCCGCTGGTCACCGGAGAGGCCCCAGTGTTGGCTTTTCGCAGCGACTCTACAATGTTCATGTTTTCCTGCAAGAACACTTTACGGACATGTTTGAGTACTTCGGGTGTTGTCACTCTGTAGCCGTCAACCACCTGGGAGTCGATGCCGTGCTCAGCAAGCGTCGCGTTAAGCTGAGGGCCCGCGCCGTGTACGACAATGGGTGTCAGCCCTACTCGCTGCAAGAATACGAGTGCTGAAGTAAGGGCTGGCAACGCTTTTTGAAGTATAGCGCCACCGACTTTCACCACGGCAAACTTGTCGGCGTCGAGGTCGGAGTAGCGCCTGAGGTACTGCTGTATCTCTTGTTCACTGCCCATGGTATTGAGCAGGCGATGGATAATTTCGCGAGTTTGCTTATGCGCCGCCATAATCAAGAATCCGCTTGTAGTGAGTGGTCATTACGTCGAGCTGTTCACAGTCAACCCATTCGCCGGCAGTGTGTGCCTGAGCAATATCGCCTGGCCCCCACACCACCGTGTCGCATCCGGCCGCGGCAAACAAGGCCGCTTCGGTCCAGAAGTCGACGGCGTCTCCAACAGGTCCCTGCAGCTTTTCAATCAACGTGTTCGACGACGACGCTAACGCTTGTGCGATAAAGCCTGGCTCAAGACTCGCGTCGGGATAACGAGCCGTGAGTGCTTGGAACGTGGCCAGCAAGTCGTCCTGAGACGCTCCCGGAAGGGAACGCAAACCGAACTTAAGTGTAGCAGACGGCGCAATCATGTTCGGTTTAATACCCCCGTTGAGAGTCCCAAGATTGAACCGCGTACCTGACAAGTTGGCATAGCGTAGTGACTCTTGCGTCTTGGCCCACTCAAGAGCGTGGTGACTCCAGTCGACCGCCTGATGTAACGCGCTCGCACCTATGCCGCTTTGCGCACAAGCATGCCCTGCCAACCCTTTAAACGAGACGGTGCCCGTAATAATTCCCCGGTGAGCGCGCACAATCTCAGCCTTGGTAGGCTCGGCAACAACAGCCAGTTTGTAAGAGTTGTGATCGGCAAGAAACTTTTTAATGCAGTGGCTGTTACCAGCCTCTTCGTCGGACGTAAACAATAAAGCTACATCGCCTTTTGCAACGTCAACGGCTGCAAGCATGCAGGCAGCAGCGCCTTTAATGTCGCAAGCACCAAGTCCCACCGCTTTATCGTCGGCTACGTTTAACTCAAACGGATTTTGTGCCCAGGCATCGGTAGCAGGTACGGTGTCCACGTGAAAGTTAAACAATAACGAAGGCGTTCCACGAACGCTAAGCAAACCAAGTCGGCCCTCGCCGTGATTCCACAGCGTGTGATTAAAATCGGGCAACGCCTGTTGCAGGTATGCAAATAAACCGTCGTCGTCAAACGTGCGTGGCGGATTTGTAGTGTCGAACCCGACCAAATGTTTAAGGTGCCGCAGCACCTCGCTTCGAAGTTCTTGTGTCACTGATTTACCTTGTCCGCACCGTTAACCTCAGCCCAAAGAGCCGAGCTTTGGCCAAAGAGTTTAATAAAGCCCTCGGCTTCCTCAACCGACCAGTCGGCGTACTGCGCGTAGCCTGCGTTGCTAGCCATTAGCAGGTGCGGCGACTCAAGAGCAACCGCCTGAACAGAACCACCAGCTGTGTGCAGAGTGACTGTTCCGTTTACGCAGCTTTGCGACTGGGTTATATAAGCTTCAAGATCACTTTTAAGCGGATCGTAGAAAAAGCCCTGGTAGACAAGCTCCGTCCATTTGGTAGCAACCACAGACTTAAACGAATTTTGCTGTCGCGTACTGGTCGCTTCTTCCAGAGCACGATGAGCCGCGTGAAGCGCGGTAATGCCGGGAGCCTCGAAAACAATGCGCCCCTTAAGTCCCACAGTTGTATCACCTGTATATAAACCACGACCCACGCCGTACGCGCCAAAAGACTCGTTGAGTGTCGACAGAATTTGGGGTCCGCTCATGGCTTTGCCGTCGAGTTCTACAGACACACCCTGTTTGAACGTAACCTTTACGCGAAGAGGTTGCTGCGGCCATTTTTCAGCTGGACGAGTTAGTACGCGCGCCTCCTCGTCGGGCTCTTTCCAGTCGTCAATTTCAGAACCGGACAAAGTAACGCCCATGAGATTTTCGTTAATGGTGTAGCGATCGGTTTTATCAGGTACGTCAAAACCAAGTTCTTCCAATTTGGCTTTCTCGTACTCCCGTACGTTCAGGCCTTTTTTCTGGAGTGCCCGAATTGGCGCAATGATGTTGTAGTTTCCAAGAGTTTTAACCGTAAGGTCAAAACGTACCTGGTCGTTACCCATGCCTGTACAGCCGTGTGCGAAATTAAGTGTATTCAATTCGTCGCACAGCGCGAGCGCCGCTTTTACAATGACGTAACGGTCAGAACACAACAACGGATACTGGTCCTGATACCAGCCTCCGGAGCGAATTAACGGCACCAGTACTTCGTTCCACACTTCCATGGAAGCGTCCACACAGTGGTGTTTGGTTGCACCCAGTGCCATGGCCCGGGTTTCAATGCTTGCCACTTCTTCTCTACTAACACCGCCTGTGTCGACAAACAGCGTGTGAACCTCGAACCCTTGCTCGCGCAGCCACGGGACACAAAAACTGGTGTCTAGGCCGCCTGAAAATGCAAGCACTACGGATTGAGACATGGAATTACTCCTGATAAAATTTTTACTTGAATAAAATGGACTACAGTGAGTGTTGCTGGACGTAGTATTGCTCGCAACGCTAAAGGCGCAGAACCCTTACTACACACCAACCAACGGACCTACTGATTAACAAGTTTAGTCATTAGCGCTTTTTGTACGTGAAGCCGGTTTTCAGCTTCGTCAATGGCGACACAGTAGTCCGCATCCATCACGGCATCTGTGGCTTTGATGTTGCGCCGTAACGGCAAACAGTGACTGAAACGCGCGTTGTTAGTCAACGCCATTTTTTCTTCGTCAACGATAAAATGCTTTAACTTGTCGCGCATCGGCTTTTCGTCGTCCCAACGTCCGAAATAAGGCAGCGCCCCCCAGCTTTTGGCGTACACCATTTCAGCGTCCTTATAAGCCGACTCGATATCGTGCGACACCGTTAACGTATTGCCGTGGGCCGCGCTGTAGTCTTGCGCCGCTTCCATAAACCGATTGTCAAGCAAGTACTCTTCGTTGGGACACAGCAAGGTCACTTTCATTCCAAGCTTGGTGGCAATGAGTAACGCCGAATTGGCCACTGCCGTGTTCAGCGGTTTGGGGTGGTACGTCCAGGTGAGAACGAATTTGCGATCTTGCACGTTGCCAAAGTGCTCCTGCATAGTCATGGCAAGAGCCAGTTCCTGACACGGGTGAACAATGGTTTCCATGTTGATCACCGGTACGGTTGCGTGTTCGGCGAACGAGTTAATCACAAGGTCTTCTCTGTCTACTTGCCAGTCTTCGAACTTTGGAAAACAGCGTACGGCAATTAAGTCACAGTAGCGTGACAGCACTCGTGCGGCTTCGGCCACGTGTTCTTCGGCCTCACCGTCCATGACTTCGCCAAAGTTAAAGGCAAGCGGCCACGCGTCCTTGCCAGGAGTTAACACAACCGCTTTGCCGCCCAATTGGTGCGTACCAAGCTCAAACGACGTCCGCGTACGCAATGAGTTATTAAAAAACAGAAGTGCAACGCTCTTACCCTGCAGCGTGTCACCTGTGGGATGTTGTTTTAGTTGGGCCGCCAAGGTTAGCAAGCTCTTCAGGTCGTCCTGACTCCAGTCTTCTGTTGATAAAAAATGCTTCATGCACGCTCCGTATTGTGTTGCACTAGGTTAAATCTTGAACATAAAAAAAACCCGACCAAAAGGCCGGGTTTTAAATACACTCGCATTCAGGTACTAGCCAGCCTCGGATAAACTTCCGGAATTGCGCCGCATGACGCGGCGGGGAACAATATAAGCTGTGTACGTTAAATGCATTGCTGCCTCTTTCTCATCACGGTTGTGGATAAGTACAACCGAGTACCAAATGTGACACGGAGTTATGGTGAGTTGCAATAATTGCTTATGAAACCGTAACTAAACCGAGTCTAGGCGAGGTCCAAGCGGAGATTGGGCTGATTAAGAGCGGTTTTAGGGCCGGAATATCCAGTAAAGCTCCTATTTTATATGAATCAATTAGTTTCATTGGTATCACTATGGTTTCAAATGCATCCGTTGCACTGCGATGCAACAAACCCTATCTTGGACTTCTGAAAAGAATCTGCGCATTTTCTGAGGGGCCGACGACCACCCAGACTTTACGATTCACCAGATTCTGCACGTTTCAACCAGTAATTCGAACCCCTTGAACGGTTCAAGCGAGCCCAGTGAGAAACCATCCACTGGCGTTCAATCTGCCGGGGCTCAATTTGATGGTACTGAACCTGCTTGTGTTGAATCAGCTGATGTTTGAGTGGGTCGGTTCACCATCACATTGAACGAACGTAGCCATGCACAATATTAGTTTTGACAACGGGCTCGCAAGCTTGCCCGACGGGAGACGACACGATTAGTAAAACGGGTTTGTACGACAGTAGCTTCGAGAAAGACAGCTGCGGCTTTGGTTTGATTGCACACCGTCACGACGAACGTGCCCATCACATCATCTCGTCTGCGGTCAGTGCGTTGAGTCGTTTGACTCACCGTGGTGCCGTGGCAGCCGACGGTAAAACCGGGGACGGCTGTGGCTTGCTTTTGCGCAACCCCGAGACTTTTATTAAGGCTGTTGCCCAAGAGGCCGGCATTGAACTCAACGCACTGTTTGCAGCAGGCGCTGTGTTTTTACCCAACGACGAAGCACTTGCCGAGCCTTCACGGGCTCGCATCGAATCTGAGCTTAGAGGGGCAGGCGTTGAACCCGCGGGTTGGCGTACCGTTCCTTTAAACCCCGACGCTTGTGGCGAAGAAGCATTAAGAACGTTACCGCTCATAGAACACGTTTTTGTTAACGCACCGGACGACATGGATGCGCAGTCTTTTGAGCGCGCGCTGTTTGTTGCCAGGCGACGCATGGAATCATTGTTCGGACGCGAAGAGTCGCTCACTTACGTTGCCAGCCTTTCGCGACAAGCATTGTCGTACAAAGCCATGGTCATGCCTGAGTTTCTCGATCAGTTTTATCTCGACCTGCAAGACGAGCGCCTGACAACGTCGGTGTGTATTTTCCACCAGCGTTTTTCAACCAACACCGTTCCCCAGTGGAAACTGGCACAACCGTTCCGCATGCTCGCGCACAACGGCGAAATTAACACCATTCGCGGTAACCGTAACTGGGCCAAAGCACGCAGCACGCTGCTAAAGTCGAAGCTGGTGCCTGAACTTGCCGAGTTTGATTCTCTGGTTGGCATGGAAGGTTCTGACTCTGCGTCGCTCGACAACATGCTCGAAGTACTGGTCATGGGCGGCATGAGCATTGTTAAAGCCATACGACTGCTCATTCCACCAGCGTGGCAAACGGTCGACGCGATGGACCCGGATGTTAGAGCATTCTACGAGTTCTATGCACCACACCTTGAACCCTGGGACGGCCCGGCCGGTATTGTTCTTACTCACGGAGACTTTGCCGGATGCATTCTCGATCGCAACGGCCTGCGCCCGGCACGCTATACCGTCACGACCGACGACCTCATTACTATTGCAAGCGAGACAGGTGTCATTGAGTACCCGCCCGAAGAAGTCATTGCCAAAGGCAAGCTTGGCCCCGGCGACATGATCGCTATTGATCTTACCAACGGTGAGCTCCTCACTAACGAAATCATCGAGCAGCAGCTGGCGTCACGTGCTCCTTATAATACGTGGCTCAAAGACGGTGTGCGTTACCTTGATACCGATCTTATCGACGTGCGGCTTACCGCCGAACCGATGGATGACGCTACGCTTAGCATTTACAAGAAAATGTTTGGCCTGTCGTTCGAAGAACGCAGCGAAGTCATTCGCGTGCTGGCCGAATCTCAGCGTGAAGCTGTCGGGTCTATGGGGGACGACACTCCTATTGCCGTCATGTCTCAAAAAGAACGATCGCTTTACGACTACTTTCGCCAGCAGTTTGCACAGGTCACTAACCCGCCAATAGATCCGCTACGCGAAACTATCGTGATGTCCCTTCAGGTCCAAATGGGTAAGGAAATTAACGTTTTTGACCCGCGACCTGAACACGCGGAAATGATTGTGCTGAACTCTCCGGTGTTGTCACAGCGCAAATTGCGCCAGCTGGTGTCTGCCGAAGGCATGTCTATTTCTTATCAGCGCATTGACCTCAATCGCCCGTTCGACACGAACTTGTCCGACGCGTTGCAAGAGATTTGTGACGAGGCCGTAGCTTCTGTGCAAAGCGGCAATTTGATTTTGCTGTTAAGCGACCGTTACTTGAAAGAAGGGCTGTACCCCGTACACGCACTGCTAGCTACGTCCGCTATTCACCACCGACTGGTAAAAGAAGGCTTGCGCTGTCAGTGCAACATTGTTGTCGAGACAGGCACCGCTCGCGACCCGCACCACTTTGCCTGTTTGCTCGGCTTTGGTGCTACTGCCGTCTATCCGTACATGGTCTACCAAACGCTCACCGAAATGGTGCGCACGGGTGAGGTACACCACGACCTGACTCGCAGTCAGCTCGGACGCAGCTATCGTCGAGGCATTCGTAAAGGGCTTCTAAAAATCATGTCCAAAATGGGCATATCCACCGTGGCCAGTTACCGCGGTGCTCAGCTGTTTGAGATTGTCGGTCTTAACCTTGAAATAGTTAACCTCTGTTTTCCTGGCACGGTCAGTCGCATTCAAGGCGCAAGCTTTACAGATATTGAGGACGATCAGAAGACGTTGGCTCGCAAGGCCTGGAACGTAACTCAACCCATCGATCACGGCGGCTTGCTTAAACACGTGTATGGCGGCGAGTACCACATGTACAACGCCGACGTCATTGGCACGCTGCAAGAAGCTGTACGCACTAACGACGTTAACGACTACAACAAGTTTGCTGAACTTGTGAACAAGCGTCCGCCCTCGGCACTCAGAGACTTGCTGGAAATATCGTCTAGCCAACCGGCTGTTAGCATTGATGACGTTGAGCCTCTGGAAGACATTACGCCGCGCTTTGACTGTGCGGGCATGTCGCTAGGAGCGCTTTCACCAGAAGCCCACGAAGCTCTGGCCATTGCCATGAACCGCTTGGGCGCACGTTCAAACTCCGGTGAAGGTGGCGAAGACAAAGCCCGCTACAATACCGAGAAAGCTTCGAAAATTAAGCAAGTCGCGTCGGGCCGTTTTGGCGTAACGCCTGCCTATCTGGCAAGCGCTGAAGTCATTCAAATTAAAATGGCTCAGGGCGCGAAGCCTGGCGAAGGTGGCCAGCTTCCCGGTCACAAAGTTGACGACATGATCGCCCAACTACGCTTCGCCAAACCAGGCGTTGGTCTTATATCACCACCGCCGCATCACGATATTTATTCAATTGAAGACTTGGCTCAGCTAATTTTCGATTTGAAACAGGTTAATCCAACCGCGCTGGTTTCAGTAAAGCTCGTGGCTGCGCCAGGCGTGGGCACCATTGCCGCGGGTGTAGCCAAAGCCTACGCCGATCTGATTACTATTTCAGGTCACGACGGCGGTACAGGTGCCAGCCCACTAACTTCGACCAAGTACGCAGGCTCTCCCTGGGAAATTGGTTTGTCCGAAGCGCATCAAACGCTGCGCTTTCACGACCTGCGCCGCAAAGTACAGCTACAGGCCGACGGTGGACTCAAAACCGGACTCGACGTGGTAAAAGCTGCGTTACTTGGCGCCGAGTCGTTTGGCTTCGGCACCGCACCACTTATCGCCCTGGGATGTAAGTACCTGCGTATATGTCACTTGAATAACTGTGCAACTGGTGTGGCCACGCAAAACAAAGTACTAAGAGAAAATCACTTTATTGGTCTACCGGAAATGGTGATTAACTATTTCCGTTTTGTCGCACAGGAAGTTCGCGAAGTTCTGGCGTCAATGGGTTTTACCCGAATTCAGGCCATAGTCGGGCGAGTGGACTTACTCAAAGAACTCGAAGGCATTACCAGCAAGCAAGGGCGTCTTGATCTGTCACCTTTGATTTCACAAGGCCCGGCGCTTGCCGAGATTGCGCATACGTGTATCGACAGCTCAAACGATCCGTTCGACAAGGCTGAGCTTGCCGAACGCATGTTGGAAGACATTTCAGATTCAATTGCCAACAAGCGTGGCGGTACGTTTGCGTACGAAGTGCGTAACTACAACCGCTCTATTGGCGCCCGCTTGTCTGGCGAAATTGCGCGAGTGCACGACGACTACGGCATGTCGGACAAACCAATCACACTCGAACTGACAGGTTCTGCCGGGCAAAGCCTTGGTGCATGGAACGCGGGCGGGCTGAACATCTATCTTGAAGGCGATGCTAACGACTACGTTGGAAAAGGAATGGCCGGCGGTAGAATTGTTGTAACTCCGCCAAAAGCCTCGACGTTCAAGTCACAGGAAACCGTCATACTCGGCAACACCTGTTTGTACGGCGCAACCGGTGGCGAGCTCTACGCGGCAGGCCAGGTAGGCGAACGCTTTGGAGTACGCAACTCGGGTGCCACCGCCGTTGTAGAAGGCGCCGGCGACCACTGCTGTGAATATATGACCGGTGGTGTCATTGCCGTACTTGGCGATACAGGCATCAACTTTGGCGCTGGCATGACCAACGGTTTTGGCTACGTACTCGATATGCGTCGCGACTTTGTCGACCGTTACAACCACGAACTCATCGACATTCACCGTATTACGCAAGAAAAAATGGAAGCACAGCTTCACCATTTGCTCGCGCTAGTTACCAAGCACCAACGCGAAACCGACAGCCTCTGGGCGCAACATATTCTCGACGAATTTCGCACGTACCTGCCGCTGTTCTGGATGGTAAAACCCAAAGCCGTCGACATTGATCAACTACTGGAGTCTCTGCGCCGCGCTGCGTAACTGACCATGTCCGATAATCCACTGCAATATCTCGATATCCCTCGCACCGACCCTGAAAAGTCGCCGGTAGCCGAACGCGTACACCACTTTCGCGAAATTTACGGCCACTATAACAAAAAGGGTGCAACCGAACAGGCCGGCCGATGTATATCGTGCGGCGTTCCTTTTTGTGAGTGGAAGTGCCCCGTATACAACCACATTCCAGCGTGGCTGGACTTGTTGGCTGAGGGTAACCTTTTTGAGGCCGCCGAGATGTCGCACAAAACGAATTCGTTACCGGAAATTTGTGGACGCATTTGTCCGCAAGACCGACTGTGTGAAGGCGCCTGCACTCTCAACGACGGTCTTGGTGCCGTAAGCATCGGCAACATTGAACGCTACATTACTGATGAGGCACTACGCCAGGGTTGGCGCCCCGACATGACCGGCGTTAAGTCGACCAACAAGCGCGTTGCCATTGTTGGCGCGGGTCCTGCAGGGCTTGCCGCCGCGGACATTCTGGTTCGCAACGGTGTACAACCGGTTGTTTACGACAAGTACCCTCTCATTGGCGGTTTGCTCACGTTTGGAATTCCACCGTTCAAACTTGAAAAGCAGGTGGTTGATACGCGTCGTCAAATACTCATGGAAATGGGTGTTGAATTTAAACTTGGCATCGAAATTGGTAAAGACATGCCCTTTGGCGCGCTTCTAAACGACTACGACACGGTGTTTTTAGGCATGGGCGCCTATACCTCAGTGAGTGGAAACATGCCTGGCGAAGACCTTTCCGGTGTTCACGAGGCGCTCCCTTTTCTAATTGGTAACATACACCGTGAGCTGTTGCTGCCTGGTGCGGCTGAGAAATTTGTCGACATGCGCAACAAACGCGTGGTGGTGCTCGGCGGTGGCGACACGGCCATGGATTGTAACCGTACCTCTATTCGTCAGGGCGCCCGTGCAGTGGTGTGTACCTACCGCCGCGACGAAGGCAGCTTGCAAGGATCCAAACGCGACTACGTGGCGAGCCGCGACGAAGGCGTGTCGTTTGAATTTAACGCACAGCCTCTTGAGATTGTAGGTAGCAATAAAGTAGAAGGAGTCAAGATTATAACTACGCGTCTTGGACCTAAAGACGAGCGAGGTCGTCAGGTAACTGAGAACGTTGAAGGCACCGAGCGAGTACTCGAGGCCGATGCCGTGGTAATAGCTTTTGGTTTTAGGCCAAGCCCTGCACCGTGGTTTGCCGATTACGGTATTGATCTGCTGGACAGCAATCTGGTCAAAGTTGCTCGTAACCCGCACACTCCGTTTCAAACGACTAACGAAAAAGTGTTTGCCGGTGGCGATATGGTGCATGGTGCCGACCTTGTAGTGACGGCAGTATTTGAAGGGCGTGAAGCAGCTCGTGGTATTTTGAATTACCTTGAAGTGCAATAGGGTCGACTCGAACTCAATACAGTAAATATTAAATGCCTCTATTGAATTCATTCGCGGCCTGCATCCTCGGCCAGGTGATTACCGAGGTAGCAGGGTCAGAGGCCTGGCATATATGTACAGTATGCGGCGAGTCGTCAGACTCGCCGTTAATTCAAAAATAGATTTTCTGAAAGTTATTGCCTGGCTCGACTTATCGGGCTCGACTTATCCAACGTCAGGATGTCAACCAAAGATACGTCCGGAATAAATTAAGCCGCATTTCTGCTATGAACCTGGCCGCTTAATCCCAGCACTCTTTCAAACAGATCCTTTGGATCGTTAAGCTCTGGAATAAGAGAGATGTCTTCGCCTTCATTTAGCTCAAGCGCCTTCTTATACACGTAACTCAATGCCGAGAAGTCTTCGAGTGCGAATCCTACCGAATCGAAAATCGTCACTTGCGAAGCGCTGTCACGCCCCGCTTCTTCATCTGCAATTACCCGCCACAGATCGTGAACAGGGTGCGAATCGGGCAGCTGTTGAATGTCGCCTTCGACGCGTGTTTGCGGCTCGTATTCTACAAAAATCTTACCGCCTCGAAGCACGTCTGCGTGTAGTTCAGTTTTTCCGGGGCAGTCGCCACCGACACCGTTGATGTGCATGCCAGGCTCGACCATGTCAGGCGTTAGAATAGTAGCCCACGCTTTGTCGGCCGTGCACGTCGTGACTATGTCTGCGCCTTTAACGGCCTCTTTGGCTGACGTCGCCTGAATAACGTTCAAGTCAGGGAAACGACACAAGTGCCTTGCGACTTTTTTCATTGCTGCTTCGTCGATATCGAATATGCGTAACTCTTCAATTCCGAGCATGGTGTGAAAGGCGGTCGCCTGAAACTCGCTCTGTGCACCGCAACCTATTATGCCAAGTACCCGGGAGTCTTCTCTAGCCAACGCCTGCGCCGCGATAACAGACGCGGCGGCCGTGCGAAACGCAGTGGTCAGCGTAAGCTCTGAAAGAAGCAGTGGGTACCCGGTTTCAACATCGGCCAGCATTCCGAATGCCATGACCGTTGAAACACCTTTTGCGGTGTTGGATGGATGACCATTGACGTACTTGAACCCGTAACGCTCCGCGTCGGCGACTGGCATCAGTTCAATGACACCAATGTCGCTGTGACTGGCGACCCGGGCGCATTTATCAAACGATTCCCAACGCTTGAAGTCTTCTCGCATCGTCTGGGCAATACCCGCCAGGAATTCTTCAACGCCTACGCGAGCTACAATGCGGCACAGTGCGGGAACGTCTACAAATCTGGTCATGTCACAATCCTTCAATGAGTATCAGACTATTGATTCTATGTGGTTTATCGATCAAGAAATATGGCTATATGTGTACTATTTTCGAGAATAGGTGCCATAATGCTCCCATCAAATGACGTAATGTCACTTTTGGAGTCAAATAGTGATTCAACTGGACGCGAAAGATCAGGGTCTGATTTCGATGTTGCGAGCTGACGCGCGTACCTCAATTGTCGACCTTGCCAGGGGCCTTGGCGTTTCACGCGCCACCGTACAGAATCGCCTGCGTCGACTAGAGAAAGACAAGGTTATCACTGGCTATACCGTGTTGCTCGGTGCCGAAATCGAGAAGCCGAACGCTCGTGCACTTATGAGTATTCGAGTTGTTTGGGGTCAAGTCTACCCATTACTCATACTCAGAGTTGTTTGGGGTCAAGTCTACCCATTACTCATACTCAGAAATCGCGTTTCTCGATATGCGTTTGGCTATTTCCTGGGCCGACACTTCCTGTTCTTCAAAAGTTGTCGTGCTGAACGTAACATAGCGATTGTAAATTCGAGCTATGCTCTTTGCGTCACGATCCTCAACAGGCCTTATCATTGCTTCCATCTGATGCATAACTATTAAGATCAGCCGCGGCGTGAACCACGCTGGAGAGAAAAGGAGTGATTGCCCGATAGTTGCAGTGATTTGTTATGCGCCAGCATCGTTAACTTAGGCTACAAAACTATAACCTGCACCGTTGTATCTCTAACAAGCAAATACCAAACGAGCAAATATAACGCAGTCAAAAAAGACAACTGGGCTTGAGCCACGAAGTGGCGTCCCAGTTGTCCTTCTTGCTGGCTTTGTTATGTGTTGCAGCCTAAACAGCAACTACTTTATTTGCACATGGGCCTTTTTGACCTTCACCAACTTCGAATTCAACAGCCTGACCGTCATTCAAAGTTGCGTATTCGCCGTTCGCTTGAATTTCGGAATGATGAACAAACAAATCTTTGCTGCCATCTTCAGGTGTAATGAAACCGAAACCTTTATCGGCGTTGAACCATTTTACTGTACCTTTACTCATTTACTTTACTCATAATTGTAGGTGAAAGATAAAAATTATATCCGAATTCACCAGTTCGAACATAAAGCTAAAAATTTTGATCGCAACACATAACTATTAAGATCAGCCACAGCTGAACTACGACCAGAAGAATACAAACCTAAAACCGTCGGTTGCGTTGATTTACTATTTCGATCTTTTGTCAAAGCAACATAAGCGGCTTCAACAAATTGTTTGTTTGTCATTTTTCTTACTTACTATAAACACGATTAAACTGAATGCCATTAAGCCTTGCTTCGAAAGGTGCTGTTACTGCAACAATCTCACCTTTGGCATTCACTTCAAATACCATTTCCTCGCCACCAAAGTAACTGGTGGCACCGATAAACGTATTAAAATACCAGTGTTCAAAGGGTTCAATCAATTCGCCATATTGTAACTGTATCTGCTTACCGGCAACGCCTTTAACCTTTGAAATCACCAACTCACCATAAGCAGGATGTGCATAATGCCCGGCATAATTTTCAAGCGCAAACGGAGCATCAAGTACAATCGCCGGCCTGGTCATTGGTGCCGGGCCATGGTGAGCATGGGGGTTAGTACCTCTAAGCTTTTGTTTTAACGCGGTTTCTACATGGTTTTTCGGCTCAATCTCCAGCCAGCGTTCCGAAATATCCAGCGCCAGTTTACGAGGAATATCGCTCATATCTTTATTAACCAGCACAACCACCCCGACCCCGTCCTGAGGATAAGTGATCACCGAAGCAGTAAAACCATCAATATTACCACCATGTTCTACCTGAGGCTATGGGCTATGGGGTCAAGTCTACCCATTATTCATTCTGCAATTGCTTTCGGACTGTGGTCGAGCGCCCCGACAAAATGAATTGATCACCTCATTCGGTATCCGAAGAACCTTTATTATTCAGTTCATCGAACTTGGCCGCCATCGTGGGATTGCGCCGAGTCAGCTTCTTGATCGTTACGTCCTGTGCCTTGTTATTTGCAAGACGAAGGTTCCGATCCGTACTAAGCAAAGCGTCCTTCGTTTTCTGCAGATGGTCAATTGACTTGTCAATCTCATCGATTGCTGTTTGAAATTTTCTGGAGGCAAGATCATAGTTCTTCGCAAACCCGGTTTTGAATTTATCGAGGTCGTTTTCGAAGTTTGTTATGTCGGCACTCTGTGCTTTAACGAGCGCAAGCTCCGTCTTGTATTCAAGCGACTTCATCGCTGCGTTCCGCAGCAGCGTTATGATTGGAAGAAAGAACTGCGGCCGAACGACGTACATCTTCGGGTAGCGGTGAAACATGTCAACGATGCCAGAGTTATAGAGTTCACTATCGGGTTCGAGAAGAGACACCAACACTGCGTACTCACACCCCTTCTCTATGCGATCCTTGTCGAGCTCCTTTAAAAAATCCTCGTTCTTTTTCTTGGTAGCAGTGGTATCGCTTTCGTTCTTCATTTCGAACATGATCGAAACGATCTCAGTACCAGCCTCATCCGAGTCGCGAAAAATGTAGTCGCCTTTGCTGCCGGTCCGGGCATCATTGTCTTTTTCGAAATAGGCCCTCGGAAACGCTGTTGCTCGAATGCGATTGAACTCTGTATCGCAGTGCTGTTCGAGGGTTTCGCCCACCATCTTGGTCGACAGGCGGGCCTTCATATCCCGGAGGCGCTCAATCGCGTCGTCGCGATCCTTGAGCTGTGTCTCGTACTTGTCCTTGAGCGACGTCTCGGCGAGTTGTTTTTCAAGCGCTGCTTGCTTAAGGCCGTTCTTCAATTCGTCGCGCTCCTTCTCGACCGCACCTAATGCACCGGTGATCGCGACCTTCTGCTCAAGCTGAGTGGCGTCCAGCTTGGCTTTTAATTTCTGGATTTCTTTATCTTTTGTTGCGGCAGTCTCCTGTAACTCCTTGGCAAGCTTCGCATCAGCAAGTTCGGAAGCTGTTTGCTTATCGCGCTTAGCCTGTTCAAGCTCAGTAGCCAGGGTATCCCTCTCTTTTTCAGCTTTGCCCCGTGCCTCGGTAACAGCTAGTTTCTTGGTGACTTCACCGTTATCCAATTTGGCTTTTAACGCTTGAATCTCGGTGTCCTTAACTGCGGTGGCCTTTTGCATTTCGCTACCGACTTCGCTCTTGGCGAGTTCTACCGCATTTAGTTTATCCTTCTCAGCCAACTCAAGCCGTTCGTGCAACTGTTGTTCAAACTCGTTGTCGCGAACCTGTTTTTGAATGTCTGCGTACCCGGCTTCGTCTATTTTGAATGCTTTATCGCAGTGCGGACAGATAATTTCATGCATGACTGATTCTCTTCTTTTTGACGAAAACACTCAGTGTCAAGTCTACCGCATATTCGTTTTGTAATTGCTTTCGAACTATGACCGGGCGAACTGACAAAATGAATAATGGGTAGACTTGACCCCCTATCTCTACTGTGCGGACCCGCATGCAGGGTGTTGTGGGGGCTGAGGGTTAGAGACCCTCGGCTACCCGATTATATTGCGAATACGAGACGCAATCCGTCTTCTACGTCTTCCCTTTTCGATTTTGGGAGGCGGCCAACTTTCTCTGTAAGGAAAGCCTTGTCTAACGTCAGTATCTGAGAGACATTTACTACCGATTCACGAGGTAATCCCGCACTTCGTTTCGATAGGAACACGTTTCCTGGCGCTCGCGATAAATCAATGTTTGATGTAATTACGGCAACAATAACGGTACCAATACGACTGCGATTGAATTCATCTGATTGAACTACTGCAACTGGCCTTCGGTAACCAGGCATAGAGCCCTCTGGCTCTGGCAAATTAGCCCACCAAACCTCACCTTTTTTTATCACCACTCCTCCTTCGGAATGGATTTCCACTGCATACTTGAAAGTGGTTTATCTAGGCCTGATTCAACCGAAGAATAAATTTCGTTGAGTGATTCGGTTATACCGTCTCGGCCATAACGCTCAACGAATTCTCTGACGGCGTTCGCATAGAACTCGCTGCGAGAGACACCGAGTTTTTTTGCAGCACGCTCGGCGGCTTCGAACACTTCGTCAGGAACGGATATTGCTGTCTTCATGAATCAAAGTATAACTTTTGTTATACCGACAGTCAAACGATATAACTATTAAGATCAGCTGCGGCTGGGCCGCGTTGGAGAGAACGCAAACCTAAAACCGTCGGTTGCATTGATTTGTTATGCGTAGCCCTCAATTATTGATTTTCCTCTTTGATTGCTTGAGGTACAAACTCGCCCTCGGTCAATTGCGTTACAAGCCATTCAGCCTTACCGGAGGTACGCAAAACTGTAAATGACTGCCCTTCATTATCAGGAGGCGTACAAACCATTTCTTGCTGATCAGGACTAATTTTTCCAGTACAAGTGTAGCCCATTGATACTAGGCAGCTGGGTATAAAGCCTTTTTTACATTGGGCAACAAACTCGGCCTTGTCTTTCTGTTCCTTCGATATGCCATATTGCTCAGCGGTAGCTATCGTGAGCGTTAATAGAATCAATATAGAAGGTAGAAATAATTTCATGGAAGGTACGTATAACTATAAATATATGGAAAAGGTCGAGATAAGCAATTGGTTTTAAGTCGCATAAGTTCCCTTAAAAAAATAACTGATCAAAATCCGGAAAAATTCAAAACCCCTAAAAACCCAGGGATACAGAGCTTTCGGGAAAATCTAATTCAATCAAAAATCGATCCAACGTCGACATAGCGTAAAGTATATTAAAGTACGAAGCGCCGACAAAGTGTAAATATTAATATGGCGGACAATTTTATTTCTTTATAGAACGTTGATCCAACATAGATTATACATTTATTCGAACACGCGAAATATTAATATACCAACGGCCTGATCACCTTTACACTTTACATCGACATAATTACTTTCAATGATTAGGAAAAACGAGTCCGAATAAACCCAGGAAAATCCTCTGCGACCCGCTTAGCTACCTTCTTGGCAATAAGCCCAAACCCCTCATGACTAGGATGAAT
>QIGP01000427.1 GCA_003228965.1 Gammaproteobacteria bacterium | reverse complement strand
GCTGTCTCTTCGGTAAGCGTCGCGGCAACCGCTGACACGTAAGGTGCATTGGCACGACCCGCCAGGTGATGTACGTAACGTGCAAACGATTCACGGCCGGCGCCGGCTTCGCCAGTAATAAGTAAATTGGCGCCGTGAGGCGCGTAGCGTTTGGCTTCTTCGCGCAGCTCGCGCATGACCGCGCTTTTGCCAACAGGGGCCACAAAACCTGTCACTAGCTTGCGCGCGCCTTTTGCCACAGAAGGCTTGTCACTCGATTCCAGCGCTCGCTCTACCGTACGTAACAACTTGGCAAGCGACAGCGGTTTTTCGATGAAATCGAACGCACCCAGGCGTGTTGCTTCCACAGCCGTTTCGACCGTGCCGTGCCCCGACATCATGACTATAGGACATTGAAGGCTGCCGGCTGCCGACCATTCGCGCAGCAACGTGATGCCGTCCGTCTCGGGCATCCAGATGTCGAGAAGGACCAGATCCGGGTCAAAGCCGTGCCAGGACGAACGTGCCTCAACGGCGTCGGCCGCAGTGGACACGTTGTAGCCTTCTTCGGTAAGAATCTCTTGCAGCAATCCTCGGATGTCGGACTCGTCGTCGACCACCAGTACGTTAGCTGAACTCATGCGCTTTCCCTTCTCGACTCGTCTACCCGGGCGTCGTTCATTAATGCCAGGCGTGCTTCGTTGTCGGCCGGCAACAACAAACGCACGCGGGCTCCGCCGCTCTCAATGTTGGTTATAGTAATCACACCGGCGTGTTCTTCAACCAGTTTTTTCACAATTGCCAGACCTAGTCCAGTCCCTTTGGGCTTACTAGTCACATAGGGTTCAAATACGGTCCGCATCATAGCTTCTGGAAAACCCGGGCCATTGTCTTCAATGGTGATTTCGGCCATCGGGTATGTCTTGTAAGTCGTTGCTTTTGTGTTAACTATTACGATACCGTCAAATTTTTCGTGCAACGCATCAATAGCGTTGCGCAACAAATTGTGCAGAATCTGGCGCACTCGCCCGGAATCGGCCACGATTGATTCAAGAGCATTGTCGAGGTCAACTTCAAGCGACACCGGTGGATCGCCGCCACGGTACAGGTCGACTACTTCACCAATCAGACGATTCAGATCGAATCGGGTGAGCTCAATTTCCGGAGCTCTGGCGTAATCTCTGAACGCATCAACCATATCTCGCATGGTTTCAACTTGCTGCACAATGGTGCGCGTAGCACGCTCGAGCACATCGGCTTCCTGGGCGCTCATCTCTCCCAGATATTTGCGGCGCATGCGCTCCGCTGACAGCTGAATGGGTGTTAGCGGGTTTTTAATCTCGTGAGCCAGGCGTCTTGCTACCTCACCCCACGCCGCTTCGCGTTGCGCTTGCAGTACCGCGGTTACGTCTTCAAACACAATCACGTAACCCATCGGCTGGTCATTCTCGTCATTGGGCAGTGCCGTACAGGCCGTGCTCAATATGCGTTGTTCCGCGGGGCCGTGCACCGACAGTTGCTCCCGCCACTGAGTATGCCCCATTGCGAGATGCTTGTTACACGACAACATGAGCTGGGTAGCAAGTTCATTGGTTTCACCCAACGACTCCAGGGACAACCCTTCAAACTGTTTGGCATCGGTTTGTAAAATCGTGCTCGCCGCGTCGTTGACGTTACGCACAACAAGACTCGACTCAACCACCATGACGCCCGAAGAAAGGTTGCTCAAAATGTTTTCAAGGTTGGCTCGCTCAGCCTCTACCGCTTCGCGACCACGTTGCTCAACCAAGCTTGCCTGGGACAAACGACGCGTCATGTTGTTAAACGACGCAACCAAAAAGCCGATGTCGTCTCGCTTAGCCTCAGGCAACTGCATTTCGAAATCACCTGCGGCGACCGCCCGAGTACCTGCAACCAGGTCCTGAATGGGCTTCACAATGCGGCGGGCTATAAAGAAAATGCCCCACAGCGTTAACAACAACGACACCAGTAACACAAGACTCAGCGTAAGCTTGAAGCTGTCGATGAGCGGTTCGCGCAAATACTCCAGATTATAGTGGTACGAGTAGGTTTGCTGCACCGAGTCTGCCAACGCCGCAATGTTGCTACTGACCGGAAAGCTTGCGAACACCACACGCCCGTCGTCGTAGCCAGGTCTTGCCGGCAGTAGCTGTGCTGCACGTATTTTCAGCCCGCCGTCAATCGCAGGTTCAATGTCGAGCATGGGTAGTCCTGACCGCACCTGTACAAGCAAAGTGTCGGACAACATTTCGGCGGCCATGGTCGTTGGTGTTGCGCGGCTTGCCGCTATAACCAGGTTGTCGGAGTCTACAAACGTAAGCTCTGCAGCCTGCAATTCACGTCGCATGTCGTCGACAGTTGCCGTTAGTTCTTGTGCACTTATCAGGCCCGCCTGCTGAGTAATCAGTTCGAGGCGTTCCATATGCTCCCGCATTCGAAGGTCGAGCACGGTTTGACTCAGGGTTAACGCGTCGTCGAGTCCGCGCGTTACGTCGGCGTCGAAGTAACTTTGAATGCCGCGGTTCAGGAAGTACATAGAGAAGAGGTACACAAGAATGAGTGGTACGGCGGCGAGCACGGCGAACATACCAATCATGCGGCCTTTGAGACGAGCGCCTGGAACACCTTTGGCGTAGTCGCGACCCAACCGCACCATGTTGACCAGAATGAGGCACAGCAGCATTAATACGCCGGCCGCATTCAGCAACACAATTACGTAGTGCAGGCGACTAAACTCTTCCGTGTTTTGCGTGGTTTTGGCCAGCAGCAGAAGTGCCACCAGCATGATTATGAAGGCAAGAACCGAAAAAGCGCGAATCGCCAGGCGGGTCACAGCGTTACCAACCAGCGCTCCCATGGACTTTCAATACGCCAGTCGTCAACCTGAAACAAAGCCGCAAGCAATCGCAGTGGCGCAACATAGGAACGAGTGTCCAAAACCGAGCGCATGCGCATCGAGTAAGTGGCGTTTGGATCGAGCAGGCTAATGTCGATAATCGGTAAATCTTGTAACTGGCCGAGTTGCTTGAGCGCGTCGGACAGGGTGGCGTGAGAGGTTTGTTCGGAGCTGTTGAAACTGCGCACAATAAATCGCTGGGTAAGCGCGTGGTACGTGAGCTGCGAGCGCTGTACGAGTTTCACAATATTGGGGTCGGGCAAAAAACGCCGGCTCCGGTCGAGCTCAATTTGGGTTTCGAACAACAAAGGCACACCGTTGTTTAGCGCTTCAACGGCACCGGGAGTCAGTCCGTAAACCACTTCGGCGTCGAGCAGTAGTACGTCGGCGTTCACTTCTGTATTGGCTTGAACTATCAAGAAGCGGCCGTCGGTCACCTCAACCATTTGCTCATCAGGGTATTGGACAGTTGTTTGAGCAGACGCTGGGGCCAGCCACGCAAGCGCAAACACGAGTACCGTGGCTTGCACCAGGTGCCGGCGGGCGCTCAGCCACGTAACGCTGCGGTACTTTAAGTCGCACGATACTGGCATTGTGTCGCTCACACACAACATATTCGATCTCAACCTTTCTGTTTCAGAACAGCAGCATAGTAAAAGCCATCACTACCTGTCGCCCTCGGTAATATTTGAACCCCTAAATTCAATGACTTAGCATTCGGCAAAGGGCACTCAAGGGGGGTACTTTGCGCATCCTTGGCCGACGGTATCCAAGACGCCACAAAGGCCTCGTTCTCCTCCGGGAACACCGAACATGTGGCGTAGATCATACGGCCACCCGGTGCCAGCAGCGGCCACAGCTGATTGAGGATCTCGCGTTGGAAGACCGGGAACGTCCTGGCGTCTTTGGGACGACGTAACATTTTGATGTCCGGGTGACGCCTCAGCACGCCCGATCCGCTACAAGGCGCATCGACCAGAATACGGTCAAACGGCTTACCGTCCCACCATATTTCAGGCTCCACGGCGTTACCTGCTACCAAATCCGGGCTGAACCCCAGACGGTCGGCGTTTTCAGTCACCTTCTCCAACCGGTCGGCCGCAATATCCAGAGCCGTTAGGTGAATGGTTGGTGCAAGTTCCATCATATGCATGGCTTTGCCGCCAGGAGCTGCACAAGCGTCAAGTACGCGAAGTGGGGATTCTGTGGTTGAAGCCGACAGGTCCATAAAACCGGCCGCGCACTGCGCTCCGCTGTCCTGCACAGAAACAAAGCCATCTTCAAAGTGAGGAAGCGTGTCTACGCCACAGGGTTCGTCTAGCAAAATGCCCGTAGGTACTGCGGAAATTGCTGCAGCATTTATGTCAACCGAGTGCAGCATTTTTAAATAGTCTTCGCGACTGGTCTTGAGCTTATTTACGCGTAAAACCAAAGGGGGCTGGCCGTTGTTGGCGTCGAGCATCGGCTTCCAGTCGTCTGGCCAGTCGGTACGCAGTTTATCGATGAGCCACTGCGGGTGTGCCCATTTAAACGCTTCATTATTTTCAAGAGACGCGTCTATTTCTTTATGCTCTCGCTGGTAGCGACGCAGTATCGCGTTCAGGAACCCCGATCCTTTCGCCTGATTGACCAGGCGGCTTGCGGCCACCGTGGCGTCAAGCGCCGCATGTTCGGGAACACGCGTAGCCACCATCTGTTCAAGCCCTACCGTGAGCAGCGCCCGCATCATAGGATTTAACGGTTTCTTAGGGTTTCTAAGCAACTTCATGAGCACGGCGTTGTGCCTGGGCATACGCCGCAGCGTGCCGTAAGCTAGTGCGCTTAGGAAGCTTTGATCGACCTCGGACAGTCCTTGCTTGCCCTGAGCCAACGGCTTATCAAGTGCCGAACCGCCCAACACCGCGGCAATGGTTTTGGCCGCGCGCGCGCGAACCTTGGCGCCGGCTGTCATCAATCGAACCGTTCGTTAAGAAGCGCGTGGGCGTGCATAAAATCGGTGGCTGACATGGCTCGTTTACCCGCAGGTTGAAGTTCAGTGATGTGCAGCACGCCAGAACCTGTTGCAACAAACAGTCCGTCGGCGACGCTAACCACGGTACCTGGCAGCGCCTCGCCCGGCGATTTTGTTGCACACGAATGTGCAGCAAAAATACGTACCGATTTGCCACCAAGAGTCGTGTGCGAAACCGGCCACGGATTAAACGCCCGCACTTGCCGCTCGATGTCGCAAACTTCGAGTGACCAGTCAATGAGCGCTTCGGCCTTGGTTAGTTTGTGTGCGTAGGTTACGCCTTCTTCCGGCTGTTCTGCAGGCGTGGTGCGACGCTCCAGTATGTCCGGTAGCGCAGCAATAAGCGTTTCGGCGCCGAGGCTCGACAGTTTATCGTGCAGGGAGCCGCCGGTTTCGTTGGCGGCAAGCTCAACCCGGGCTTCTTTCCATACCGCACCGGTATCGAGTCCTATATCCATTTGCATGATGGCCACGCCTGAATGTGAGTCACCTGCGGCCACAGCGCGCTGAACAGGTGCCGCACCGCGCCATCGCGGTAGTAACGAGGCATGAACGTTAATGCAGCCGAACGTGGGCAGGTTCAATACCGACTGGGGCAGCAGCAAACCGTAGGCCACCACCACCAACAAATCGGGCTTTAGCGCCCTCAATTCATTAAGAGCCTCGTCATTTTTCATGGATTTCGGCTGAAATACCCGAAGATCGTGTGTTATTGCGTATTCTTTAACCGAACTTTGACGAAGAGCGCGCCCTCGCCCGGCCGGACGATCAGGTTGCGTCCACACCCCGGCTAGTCGGTGGCCGTTGCTCTGACACCAGTTGTGCATCGCGCTAAGACACGGCACAGAGAAGTCGGGCGTGCCGGCGAATAGCACGTTTAGTGATTTGGTCATGTGGATGTAAGTAGAACCGCTAAGCCGCTTATAACGCTGATCGGGCACTTGGGGCTGTAGGTGGGAGCTTGCGGTTCTTGGCCAGACGTTTTTCAATCATGCGGCGTTTGAGTGACGTCAAATAGTCGACAAACATCACACCTTTAAGATGGTCCATCTCGTGTTGAACGCAAACGGCCAGCAGCCCTTCGGCTTCAAGCTCAAAGGGTTCGCCCTGTTTATCGAGCGCTTTAACCACAATGTGGTTGGCCCGGGTCACTTTGGCGAATATCTCGGGCACAGACAAACACCCTTCTTCGTGCACAATTTCGCCGTCCTTCGAAACGATTTCGGGGTTGATCAGACAGTAAGGCTGCGAATAGTCTTCAGAGACATCGACCACCAGCAGGCGGATGTGCCGGTCAATTTGGGTGGCGGCCAAGCCAATGCCTGGGGCCGCGTACATGGTCTCGAGCATTTGTTCCGAAAGAGTGGTGATTTCGGGCGTCACTTTCTCGACGTTTTTGGCCACAGTACGCAGGCGAGGGTCAGGGTATTCCAAAATTGTGAAGTGGGTCATGTTTTTCAGTATATTAATTCGTGTATTTTCCCATAAAATGTTGCTAAAGTTATGACAACTATGGAATAGATGAGTTTCGTGGTGTCGGTCTCGAGTGCCTTACCGGCTCTCTATACAGACTCCATAACGAGTTTCTCGTGCCTTTTCAGGGCTTGCGGACAGTATACCGCGCACCCGGCTGGCACGCATTCGAAAATGCCCCACTAAATCGGAATTTGTACATGAGTACACCCTCAAGCCCGCTTTTTCGACCGCTGATTGCCAGCGCCCTGGCTCTGTCTTTAGTGACAGGCTGCAGCACCGTTCGCAACCTCGATCTTAACCCGTTTTCGCAGGACGCCGAAGTGGCCCGCGAAGAGGTACCGAATTTGGTGCTGACGGCCGCATCACAGGTGTCGCCTGACGACAGCTACCCCGTACGCCAGCCACCCCTGGCCAACCGTAAACTGGCTACTGGCCCGGACACTGGCGGGTACGTGGGACAGTCAGGACGCAGCTCCATCAAGCTTCGCGCTGACGCACCGCAAAATTACACCGTAGTTAAGGGTGACACTTTGTGGGACATCTCAGGTCTGTTTTTACAGGACCCGTGGAACTGGCCGGAAATCTGGCAAGTTAACCCCCAAATTCAAAACCCGCATCTTATTTACCCAGGCGACGTGCTCAGCCTGGTCTGGGTAGACGGCCAGCCACGCATCATGATTAATCAGCAAGCGGGCGGCGGGCGATTGTCACCACAAATTCGGGTGCTGCCACTTGCGGCTGCTATCCCAACGATTCCTTACGACGCTATCTCGCCGTTTCTGTCTAAACCTCGAGTGATGTCTGCCGAAGAAGCTGGCAGCCTGCCATACGTGCTCGAAATGAAGGAGAGCCACATTATCGCAGGCTCGGGTTTCACGGTTTACACCCGCGGCAATAACGAAGCGCAAGTCGGCGACCGCTACAACATCATGCATGTTGGCGATCCGCTCTACGATCCGGAAACCAAACGAGTCGTCGGTTTTCAGACCCACCACGTTGGCGGTGGACGCGTTATCCTCCAGGGCGACCCGTCAAAACTGTTTCTGAATGAAACCTCTCGCGAAGTACTACGCGGCGACAGACTGGTTAGCCAGGACATTGTCCCCGCTCAAGACTTTGTACCGAGCGCACCGCGCTACGTCGTCGACGCCACCATCATCGACGTGATTGAAGGCGTTAAGCTCATCGGCCAATACCAAATAGTCGTGCTTAACCGCGGTAAGAAACACGGTCTCGAAACGGGCAATGTTTTATCTGTTTATCAAAGAGGCGACGTTATCCGTGATCGCTTCGCCGACCGCAGTTTGTTCAGCCGTACGTTCTTCGCACCAAAAGTGAAACTACCCGATGAACAAGCAGGTCGCATGATGGTTTTCCGTGTTCAGGAAGACTTGAGCTACGCACTAATCATGCAGGCTACCAGCGAGATCCACGTTGGTGACAAGGCGGTTAATCCCGAGTAAAACCAAGCTTAATATCTTGCGCTTTAGCAATATTGAAAAGCCGGTACTTGTTTGTATCGGCTTTTTTATTGGGCATAAACTAGTAGTAGCCACATGATTTCAAACAGTGCTCTTGCAGGTGTTGCCGTCATAGCGGTCTACTTGATTGGGTTCGCACTGCTTGTTGTGCTTAAACCCGACAGCGCCGTGAGCTTTATGCGGCTGTTCGCGACGTCTGCCAAAGCACATTTTACGGAACTGGTTTTTCGCGTTGGAGCTGGTGTTGTACTTATCGTTGCCGCACCCCGATTAGCGTTAGGCCATATCTTCGAATCGTGTTTTGCTATGTTCATGAGCCCAAATAAAAAGTGGTTACCGACAATAGTGCCGGTTATAGCGTTTTACCTTAATTGGGCGTGTGCGTAGTTCGGTTACCAAAAAAACAAAACTGGTTAAAAAGTCATAACTGGCACCGATTTCTCGATTCCCCTGCGTAAACGTTTGTTTTTTAGCAGATTACTCCCACCAGATCGTACTTGTACACCATAAGTATCGCCAGCGTTTGGAGCTTTTCCAAAATATTATCCCAATGTGTGTGATTATTTTGGTGCTCATGCGAATCATTAAGCATGAACACAATCACACAGGAACAGAATCTGGTGGGTCGACACTCAAGAGATAAAATCATGCAACAGAGTTTTAGTACGTTGCTCGGCGAAAACTCGAGCATAGTATTCAAAGTTGCGCTGACATATTGCTGGCACGAAGACGACCGGGCAGAGCTACAACAAGAAATCGTGACACAACTCTGGAGCGCTTTTCCAAAGTACGATGCTGAAAAACGGTTCTCTACCTGGATGTATCGCATTGCCCTGAACGTTGCGATTTCGTATGTGCGTAACCACTCTTTAAGAAAGCGGCACATGGTGCCTTACGACGAAACGGTTCACGTACGCGTCGACTCGCACGCAGAGTTTAACGACGACCCCCGACTGGAATTTTTTCAACGATTTGTTAGAGACCTTGACCCTCTGAACCGTGCGGTCATATTGCTCTATCTTGAGGAACACAGCTACCGACACATCGCGAACATTATTGGTATTTCCGAAACTAACGTCGCGAGCAAGATTAGTCGCCTTAAACAACGTGTTCGACAGTTTAGCGCCTCTGAAAACGAGCAAGGAGAACAAAATGGACATTAGTGAATTAAAAGAAGTCTGGCAGCAGATGGAACAGAAACTAACGCGTCAAAACTCCATACAAATGGCTCTATTGCGTGACATACATCTGAGCAACACACGTTCAAAACTGAAGCCGCTGTATTGGGGTATGACTGTACAAATTCTATTTGGATTGGCAAGCGTGCTATACGCGGCGCCGTTTTGGATACGCCATCTTGATACACCTGCGTTATGGGTTAACGGACTCATTGTGCACGCATACGGCCTGCTCATCATGGTCCTGGCAGGTCAGATCATGTATAAAATTAGTCACATTGATATAAGTTCGCCTGTCGTGACTATTCAAAAACAGGTACTAGAACTTAAGAAAAGCTACATTAGAAGCGGTTGGATTGTGGGCATGCCGTGGTGGGCTCTGTGGCTACCGTTCACGGTTATTGTGTCACATTCAAAGCTCGGGCTATTTGCCGATGGAATGCCGTATTCCTTTATTTGGATTTTGGGTTTTTGTATGCTCGGCATGGCGCTCTCCATTGGAGCGGTAATGTGGTCTCAAAACCCGAAACGACCAGAACTTGCAGCCAAAACAGAAGCCATGTTGGCAGGAGTAAGCCTGACAAAAACTCAGCAGTCGCTGGATGAGCTCTTGCGATTTGAACAGCAGGATGAAGTGCATAATCGCTAGGCAGCCTGGCGCGGATGGCGAATGAGTACGAGAAAGTCACTATGAAACAAAAGCGAACAATTATTTTTCTTACGCAGCTCCTCGCTTTCATTGCTTTCTCTTTGTTTGCAGTTGATCTATACGCCATTGAAATAATCGCCCATCGGGCCAATGGATGTGGCATGACGCAAAACACTCTCAGTGCCGTGCGGTCTGCAAGTTCCGCAGGCTTCGATGCAATAGAACTCGACGTACGCGTGTCCAGTGACGGGGTGGTCTACCTGTTTCACGATGACGACATTGACGACCAACCTGTGTGGCACCTCAAATACGTTGCAATGCAAAAGCTGGCTGGCAAGGACGAAACGCCCACTTTAGTGTCCGTTTTAACAGCTGCTAAATTTGAAGGCTTTTACATTCTCGATCTCAAGCGACTCAACGTCGACCTGGTTCCCTATCTGGTGGATGCGGTGACACTCTCCGGACTGGAATCTGAGCAAGTCATATTCCAATGTGAGGACATAAAATTACTTAAGGCCATAAACGATCAGCTCCCGGCCAACAGATACTACTTGCTTGAGCGGCTTGAAAAGAGTTTTCCCTACCTCTTCGCGCCGGGCCCGGATAGAATACTTGGGAAAGCCTCGGCGGACTTTATTGAGGGGGTCAGTCTGAAAGGTCGCTCGTTTCTGGATAAAGCGTTTGTCAGCAAACTTAAAGAATCCGGGCTTCGCGTCTTCGTTTGGACTATCAATAGTAGCTCAAGAGCGACCCACTACAAGGAAAGCGGTGTAGACGGTATTATCACAGATACGCCTTTGGCTTTTCTAAACTTGTTTGAGCAAAATTTTGGCAAAACGATTGCCTGTCCTGGCGATTAGAATGTTTGAACTTAACTACAAAAAGCAGGAAGCTTGGAACTATCCGGAAAAGGCTTCGAGAAATTGAACGCACTGACTCGCACGACAACGATGATGCGCAAGACTAAAAGATATAGGGCGAATTGCGCCCTGTGGTGTAGGCCCCCACTGCTTGCAAAAATCAGTCAGGTGAATAATGTAGCCACTCCACCAGGACAACCGTCAAGTAAAGCGATGTGTGAACGGTGAAAATTCTACTGTTTGGAAACTCCGGATCAGGTAAATCTACGCTTGCCAAACAATTGAGCGCGCAAGGCGGGGGAGTTCATCTCGACCTGGACGCTATCGCCTGGCTGGACGTCGTACCACCGCAAAGAGCCCCTCTAAGTGAATCTGAATACAAAATTCGGCAGTTCACTGACGATCAGGAATCCTGGGTTATCGAGGGCTGCTATTCTGATTTGCTTAAACTTGCTGTACCTTGCGCCACTGAAATGATTTACCTGAACTTGCCAATAAGCGCTTGCATTGAGAACGCCCGAAATCGTCCGTGGGAACCGCACAAGTACGCGTCAATAAATTTGCAGGATGAGAACCTTCCTATGCTAGTAAACTGGATCGCCAACTACGAAAGCCGTGAAGACACGTTTTCAAGGCAGGCACATCTCCAGCTATTTAATAGTTTCAGCGGACAAAAAGCGATGTACGTTACCAACTCCGACGAAGAAACACAGCTAGATATGTAAGAAAACGCTGGTAGAGCACAGAAAGAAACTACTCCTGCAACACCTGGCTTTGTAAGATGGATTTATACCCTATAAGCTGATTGGCGCCGCCCACTGAGATTGGCAAGTCATTACAAGGTGAACTGATGCCCGACATCGAGATATCTAAAGGTCACTGCAACGAGTGCTCTCAAAGCGTACTCGCTATGCGACAAATTCCAAAGCACACGGTGTGGTTTCTCATTTCAGTTATCACGGGTGGACTTGGTTTGATTTTTTGGCTCTTGGTGACGCTTCGACCCACCATTTGGCGAT
The DNA here is from genome assembly GCA_003228965.1 of Gammaproteobacteria bacterium. Lineage (GTDB taxonomy): Bacteria > Pseudomonadota > Gammaproteobacteria > Steroidobacterales > SZUA-146 > SZUA-146. The sequence continues at coordinate 1,834 of QIGP01000427.1, read as the reverse complement.
GCTCGAAATGTGGGACCAAGCAAAATATCAGAAAGTAGTTCAAACTACGATTTAACCCTGTTAAAAGCGTGACGAGGAAGTCATCAGGTAAATTGACTATCAAAGAAAGAGAAATATTAGAAAGGCGGCCAGTGTTTTGGCGAACAGGTGGACGGAACAGGTGCGGAACAGGTGGACAGGCACGAACAGGTGGACACGAACAGGTGGAAGGCGAACAGGTGGACAGGCACAACATGGAACAAGTGGAACAAGGACGAACAAGTGGACAGGGAACAAGTGAGCGAACAGGTGGACAGGCACCATGGAACAAGTGCGTGGAACAAGTGGACAGGCACAACAAAAGTACCCTATTTTGGTAATTAGTTGACTGGCTCTATCACTAACCAACAGCAATACTGTAAGTCCAAACACTATTGGATTTTGCTATGCCCCGCCCACGCGGCCAACTAATTGACCTGAATCTCACTCCGTTCTATCACGTAACCTCTCGTTGCGTCAGACGAGCGTTTCTCTGTGGTGATGATAATAACTCGGGTAAGAACTACGAACATCGCAAACAGTGGATTGAAGAACGTATTCGTTTGCTGTCATCACTGTTCGCTATTGACGTGTGTGCATACGCCGTGATGAGTAATCACTATCACGTGATTGTGAAATTGGTGCCTGAGCAGTCTCATAAATGGAGTACGGATGAGGTGCTTCAACGCTGGCGTTGCCTGTTTAAAGGCACGCTATTGGTGCAAAAATACGCCAAAGGAGAACCGCTTTCCTCCTTTGAGCAAGACACGGTCCATGAGACTCTAAACGTCTATCGCGAACGACTTACCGACCTCAGCTGGTTCATGAAATGCCTGAACGAACCCATCGCACGGGCAGCCAATGCCGAAGACAATTGTAAAGGTCATTTTTGGGAGTCGAGGTTCGTGTCTCAGGGCTTACCAACGGACAAGGCCATCCTGTCGGCGATGGTCTACGTCGATCTCAACCCCGTGCGGGCAGGAGTGGCATCGACACCAGAAAAATCTGAGCACACCAGTATCAAAGAACGGGTAAAACCATCCTTCAATCTCGCCGAGGCCGTACGCTCCCAAATCGACAGCGGTTCGCTGCGGGAGTTTAGTCTGGATTTAAAACCGTTGGTACCGCTATCAGGTGCACCACAACCAGCTAGCACCTTGGTTACTTCATTACCACCAATTAACTATAGGGAGTATCTCAAGCTGGTTGAATGGTCCGGGCGAATACAAAAAGAAGGTAAACGCGGCGCCATTCCGGATAAAATGCCACCCATATTGGAGAGGCTTTCAATTGCCTCCTCCACCTGGTTTTCATACACCGGAAAGTTTGAAGAACTGCATAGGCAAGGGGCGTTTCGTTAGGTGGCGTCTGGTTGATCCGATTATCTGAATGCCTACCCATGGCTCTAGCAGGCTCATAGAAGACGGCTCCATCGGTTTCTTGCCGATGCCTTCAAACTTCTCGTTGAGTTCAAAAGCTTTATTCAATTCCGAGAACTGAACACCAGTGCTTTCCGATATTTGATACTCAATTCTTTTCTTCTACTGTGCCTGTCCACTGCTGTTACTGGGCCTGTCCGCTGATGATCCTGTCACCCCCACTGTGCCTGTCCACTGATGCCAACTGTGCCTGTCCACTGCTGTTCTGCTGTTCTCCACTGCTGTTTTCACTGCTGTTACTGTGCCTGTCCGCTGATGAACCACTGTGCCTGTCCACTGATGCTGATGACCACTGATGCTGATGAACCCCTGACGACACTGATGAATCCACTGTGCCTGTCCACTGATGACTCAAACCACTGTGCCTGTCCACTGAT
>QIGP01000218.1 GCA_003228965.1 Gammaproteobacteria bacterium | reverse complement strand
AATGGGACTAGAACCTGAACAAAACTACGGCGCATCCGATGTGCCGGCTATCGACTCCGGCGTGTCCGAAGAAGGGCAGGCGGGTCCGGGTTTTCTAACGGCAAGCGCCGACGCCGTCATCAACTGGGCACGAACAGGTTCCATGTGGCCCATGACGTTCGGGCTGGCTTGCTGTGCCGTAGAGATGATGCACGCGGGTGCTGCGCGCTACGACCTTGATCAGTTCGGCGTTCTTTTCCGTGCAAGCCCTCGTCAAAGCGACGTCATGATTGTGGCAGGCACACTGTGCAACAAGATGGCTCCCGCGTTACGCAAAGTGTACGACCAGATGGCCGAGCCTCGCTGGGTTATTTCTATGGGTTCGTGTGCCAACGGTGGTGGTTACTACCACTACTCTTACTCCGTGGTCAGAGGTTGTGACCGTGTGGTGCCTGTCGACATATACGTGCCGGGCTGCCCGCCCACAGCGGAAGCCCTGTTGTACGGAATTCTGCAGCTGCAGAAGAAAATCAAACGTACCAACACCATTGCACGAGGATAAGCGATGAGCCAACTCGACGCTCTTACCGCGCCTAATTCAATGGCCGACGCCATCACCGAATGGTTCGGCGACAAAGTCGCTGTGCTTCAAGTCGGTCGTGGAGACCATACGTTGGTGGTGGGCGCCGACGATTGGGTTGAGGTTGCTACTGCGCTGCGTGACGAGCCTGCGTTCAAGTTCGACGCGCTCATCGACGTATGCGGTGTTGATTACATGGGCTACGGAAAAGACGAGTGGAAGGGCAATACGGCCACTCGCTCCGGATTTAACCGTGGCGTTAGTCGAAATGATGCGACACACGACGACGCAGACGGGCCTCGGTTCGCAGCAGTAATTCACCTATTGTCGTATTCGTTTAATACCCGACTTCGTGTGCGTTTATACGCACCTGACGACGACGCACCGAGAGTGCCTTCGTCCTATCCGATTTGGAATGCAGCCGACTGGTTTGAGCGCGAGGCGTTCGACATGTTCGGCATCTTGTTCGACGGCCATCCCGATCTTCGCCGTCTGCTGACCGACTACGGTTTTGTCGGACACCCGTTTCGCAAGGACTTTCCGATCAGCGGCTACACCGAAGTGCGTTACGACCCCGAACAGGGCCGCGTTATTTATCAACCTGTGTCTATTGCGCCTCGAACCTTGGTCCCACGCGTTATTCGCGACGACAACCGTTACGACACCAATTTGACCCAGGACGGTTCGAACGAGAACGATCATGCGTGAGATTGAAAGCTACACCATGAATTTCGGGCCGCAACATCCGGCCGCTCACGGTGTGTTGCGTTTGGTGCTTGAGTTGGACGGCGAAGTCATTCACCGCGCCGATCCACACGTAGGCTTGCTCCACCGTGGCACTGAAAAGCTGGCGGAAACCAAACCGTACAATCAAAGCATTGGCTACATGGACCGTCTCGACTATGTCTCAATGATGTGTAACGAGCACGGTTACGTCTTGGCCATTGAGAAACTTCTTGGTGTCCAGGTACCCGAGCGCGCCCAGTACATTCGTGTGATGTTCGACGAGATTACGCGCATTCTGAACCACCTGATGTGGATAGGAGCACACGGTCTCGACATTGGTGCAATGACTTTGTTTCTTTACGCCTTCCGCGAACGTGAAGATTTGATGGACTGCTACGAAGCGGTGTCGGGTGCACGACTGCACGCGACTTACTACCGCCCAGGTGGAGTCTATCGCGACTTGCCAGACTTTATGCCCAAACAAATGGCGTCGAAATTCCGTTCGCAAAAGGAAGTCGACAAGCTTAACGAAAAACGTGAAGGATCGTTGCTTGATTTCATCGAAGATTTTACTGAGCGCTTCCCGGCTTGTGTGGACACCTATGAAACGCTGCTAACCGATAACCGCATTTGGAAACAGCGTACCGTTAACATTGGCGTGGTATCACCCGAGCGTGCTATTGAGCTTGGCTTTACCGGTCCAATGTTGCGCGGCTCCGGCATTGAATGGGACTTGCGTAAGAAGCAACCGTACGAAGTGTACGACCGCATGGACTTTGACATTCCTGTTGGCGTTCACGGCGACTGCTACGACCGTTACCTGGTACGTGTTGAGGAAATGCGGCAGTCCAATCGCATTGTTAAACAGTGCGTTGACTGGTTACGCAAAAACGAAGGTCCAGTCATGGTGGGCGACACTAAAATCGCGCCACCGAAACGACCGGACATGAAAGGCGATATGGAATCGTTGATTCACCACTTTAAACTGTTCACCGAAGGCTATTGCGTACCGGCTGGTGAAGTGTATTCAGCCATCGAACACCCCAAAGGAGAGTTTGGCTGCTACCTGATTTCAGACGGCGCCAACAAACCTTTCCGCGTAAAAATTCGCGCACCGGGGTTTTCCCATTTGGCGGCAATGAATGAAATGGTACAAGGCCATATGCTGGCCGACGTGGTTGCCGTTATCGGCACTCAGGACATTGTGTTTGGCGAAATTGATCGGTAGTTATTCATGACAGATTCTTCATCAGCAAGCAGTGTGTTGTCTGCCGAAGTGCGGGCGGAAATAGATCACTGGATTAAAAAGTTTCCGGAAGGACGTCAGCGTTCGGCCGTCATTGCAGCGTTGCGTGAAGCGCAGCACCACAATCTGGGTTACCTGACCGACGAGCTTATGAATGCGGTTGCCGAGTACCTCGACTTGCCACCCATTCAGGTCTACGAAGTCGCGGCATTCTATTCGATGTTCGAAACCAAACCGGTGGGTCGCAACAGTATTTCAATCTGCACTAACATCAGCTGCATGTTGTGTGGTTCAGCGGAAATAGTGAAGCACGTTGAGAACAAGCTAGGTATAAAAACAGGTGAAAGCACGCCCGACGGCAAGTTTTACCTCAAGCTTGAGGAAGAATGTCTCGCCGCCTGTGTTGGCGCGCCAATGATGATGGTCGATCACGTCTACCACGAAAATCTCACGCCTGAAAAAGTAGATCAAATTCTGGATGCGGTTGACGACAACCCGCACGGACACTAAAGAGCAGTTTTATGAGCAAGTGGCTTGAACAAAAAAACCTGGTCGCGTTTGCAACGCACGGACACGACGAGCCCTGGTCAATCGAAGTCTATGAAAAACTGGGTGGCTATGAAGCGCTCAAGAAAATTGTCGCGGGCATGTCCTCAGACGATGTAGTCAACGAAATGAAGGCATCGGGCTTACGTGGACGAGGCGGAGCCGGTTTTCCAACGGGCTTGAAATGGAGTTTCATGCCGCGAAACGCACCGGGCCAAAAATACATCGTGTGTAACTCTGACGAATCAGAGCCAGGTACCTGCCACGATCGCGATATTTTACGTTACAACCCACACTCCGTGGTTGAAGGCATGATCATTGCCGGATACTCCATGGGTGCGACGGTTGGTTACAACTACATTCGCGGCGAATTTATCGACGAGCCCGTGCCCCGTTTTGAAGCGGCGCTCAAAGAAGCGTACGAACGCGGTTATTTGGGCCAGAACATTCTGGGCTCCGGCATCAACTTTGACCTGCACGCATTTGTCGGCGCAGGCGCTTACATTTGTGGCGAAGAAACCGGGCTACTTGAGTCGCTTGAAGGCAAGCCAGGGCGACCCCGGTTTAAACCGCCGTTCCCTGCTAACTTCGGTGCGTTTGGCAAACCAACTACGGTTAACAATACGTACAGTATTGCGTCTGCGCCCAGCATTATTCGCAACGGCGCTGAATGGTTTAAAAACCTGGGCGTAGAGAACGCTGGCGGAACCGCTATTTTCTCGGTGTCTGGCCACGTGAATAAACCTGGTAACTACGAATTGCCTATGGGCGTACCGTTCAAAGAACTTATTGAAATTTGCGGCGGAATTCGTAACGGTCGGAAACTCAAAGCCGTTATTCCTGGTGGTTCTTCAGTGCCGGTTGTTCACGGTGAGAAAATGCTTGAAGCCACAATGGACTACGACTCGGTGCAAGCCGCCGGTTCTTCGTTGGGTACCGGTGCGGTTGTCGTCATGGATGATCAAACCTGTATGGTCAGTGTGCTTGAGCGCATATCACGTTTTTACTACGCCGAAAGTTGCGGGCAATGTACTCCGTGCCGTGAAGGTACCGGCTGGATGTATCGCATGATTAAACGCATTCGGCAGGGCAAGGGCACCCAGGAAGACTTGGGTAAACTCATGGACGTGGCGAACAAGATTGAGGGTCACACCATTTGTGCACTGGGCGATGCTGCGGCATGGCCGGTGCAGAGTTTTCTGCGCCAGTTTGGACACGAATTCGAATACATGATTGAGCACGGTCACAGCATCGTCGACGCCCCCGATTCGCGCGTCGCATAGACAAGGTTAGACATGAGTGATAACAAAATTACCATTGAAGTAGACGGCCAGACACTTGACGCAACTGGCGGTCAAATGCTGATTGAGGTCACGGACGCCAACGGCATCTATATTCCAAGGTTTTGCTATCACGAAAAATTGACCATCGCGGCCAACTGTCGCATGTGCCTCGTCGAGATGGAAAAGGGCCGCAAGCCGATGCCTGCGTGTGCGACCCCGGTCGGAGATGGCATGAAATTCTTTACGCGCAGCAAAGTCGCCATTGAAGCGCAGCGCGCCACTATGGAATTTTTGCTGATTAACCATCCTCTGGATTGCCCAATTTGCGATCAGGGCGGAGAGTGTGAGCTACAGGATTTGGCGATGGGTTACGGGCGCGGTGTTTCGCGCTACGCCGAAGCTAAACGTGCAGTTGAAGACAAAGATCTCGGACCTCTCGTATCTACCGACATGACTCGTTGCATTCACTGCACGCGCTGCGTACGTTTTGGTGAAGAAGTTGCTGGAATCCAGGAACTCGGAACCATTGGTCGTGGTGAGAGCATGGAAATTGCACCTTACATAGCTAAAACGGTTGACCACGAATTGTCGGGCAATATTATAGACCTGTGTCCCGTAGGTGCTTTGAACAGCAAACCTTTCCGATTCCGTGCACGTTCCTGGGAAATGGAGCAAGCAGATGTTGTTTCTCCTCACGACAGTTTCGGTAGCAACATGCATGCGCATTTACTGCGCGGAAAAATCATGCGAGTCGTGCCACGCGACAACGAAGAAATTAACGAAACCTGGATTTCCGATCGTGACCGTTTTGCATACACGGGCCTCTACACCGATGACCGCGTGACTCAACCGATGGTGAAGAAAAACGGCGAATGGATTGCCACCGACTGGACCAAGGCGCTTGAAGCCGCGGCCGACGGTATTAAGAAAGCAACGTCCGAGCAACGCTCTCAGCTCGGCGTGCTCAGCGCGCCCTGGGCGACGGTTGAAGAACTACATTTGCTTGAACGACTGACTCGTGGAACTGGTAGCGACAACATCGACCACCGTTTACAGCAAAGTGACTTTAGCGATCAAGGCAGCGACGCCGACTACCCTGGTCTTGGAATGAGCATTGCAGATATTGACCATCTACAGGCCATTACGTTGTTGGGTTGTCGCGTGCGTCAAGAAGTGCCCATGCTCGCGCACCGTGTTCGTAAAGCGCACACCAACGGTGCGAAAGTATCAATCGTCAACGAAGGCAACGACGAGTATTTATTCAAACCACACGCTACGGTGCTCTCGGAGAATCTACTGCAAGATACCGCAGCGCTAGTTGCAGCTGCAGGCGCTACGGCTCCATCTGGACTTCAAAGTGCTGTAGCGTCAGCAAACATAACGGATACGCACCGTGCCGTTGTCGAGTCACTTAAGAACGCCGACAACGCAACAGTCTTTTTGGGCCACGCCGCTACGCGTCACACTAACTTCGGTGCTATTCGTGCGCTGGCGTCAGCCTTGGCGATAGCGTGTTCTGCACAGCTTGCCGTAGTCGGGCTTGCTGCAAATTCGGCTGGTGCTGCGCTGGTTGGAGTTCTACCACACAGAACGGCCGGCGGACGCAAAGCCGTGCGACTGGGTCTGGACACGCAAGCGATGTTGAATGCAGAGCTTGGCGCGTACATTACATTTGGCATTGAAATTGAACACGACGTGGCCGACGGGGCTCGTCATGCACAAGCGCTGCACCGATCTCACGTGGTCGCTATGACCAGCTACGTTAACGACACTACCTTGCAGTATGCCGATGTGATTCTTCCTGTAGCGGCATTTGGCGAAAGCGCCGGAACGTACGTAAACGCAGAGGGCCGTTGGCAGTCCATGCGAGGCGTAGCACTGCCCCAGGGCGATGCTCGCCCTGGTTGGAAAGTGATTCGAGTACTTGCGAATTCTTTAGACATCGACGGCTTCGACATGATCAGCGCAGATGAAGTGCTTAGCGCTGCCCGTCAGGCGGTTGGCGAGATTACTCTCAAGAATGTGTTTGCTGGTAACAAAGTACAGGTTACGGATGTAGCGGCTACAACCAAAGACACAGACTTATATCTGTCCGATCCGATTGTGCGTCGGGCGGCACCACTACAGCAGATTGGTGAGCGCATTCGTAGCGCGGCCGATTCACTTAAAGCAACGGGCTAGGGCATAGCATGGTTGAATTTCTTACGGGCTGGTTACCAGAAGGGCTACAGTTCACCGCGCGTACACTTTTGTACATTGTCGCGATATTACTGCCGCTCATCATAAGCGTAGCAATGCTGACTCTGGCTGAGCGTAAAGTCATTGGTGCCATGCAGGCAAGACTTGGGCCCAACCGCGTAGGCCCATTTGGCTTACTGCAACCCTTTGCCGACGTCATCAAACTTCTGATTAAAGAAGTTCTGTTGCCGAACAGTGCTAACCGTTTTCTGTTTTTAGTTGCACCCATGTTAACGCTGGTGCCGGCATTGGCCGTTTGGGCTGTTATGCCGTTCTCACCGACGGCCGTCCTTGCCGACATTAACGCAGGTCTTCTGTTTGTTCTGGCGTTAACCTCTATGGGCGTCTACGGCGTCATATTGGCTGGTTGGGCTTCGAATTCCAAATACGCACTGTTGGGCGCCATGCGCTCGGCAGCTCAAATTGTGGCCTACGAAATTGCCATGGGCTTTGCCCTGGTAGGCGTGCTCATGGCCAGTGGGACTTTGAATCTTGGGCAAATTGTTGAAGGGCAAAGCGGCAATATCGCTACCTGGTATTGGCTGCCTTTGTTTCCACTATTTATTGTTTATTTCATATCCGGTGTTGCCGAGACCAACCGGGCGCCGTTTGACGTAGCCGAAGGCGAATCCGAGATTGTTGCCGGATTTCACGTAGAGTACTCCGGCGCCGCGTTTGCGATGTTCTTCCTGGCTGAATACGCCAACATGATTCTTATCGCCATGTTAACGGCGCTCTTGTTCACGGGTGGGTGGTTGTCTCCGTTCCAGGGCATACCTGTTATTGGCGACACGTTCCTCGGAGCATCGAACTTTATTTGGCTTGCGCTAAAGACCGGATTTTTCCTGTTTTGTTTCTTGTGGTTCCGCGCGACATTTCCGCGTTACCGTTACGACCAAATTATGCGTCTGGGTTGGAAAGTGTTTATTCCGATTACCATCATTTGGTTGTTTGTCGAAGGCGTTATGGTCTGGGCCAAAATTGGCCCGTGGTCGGCGTAGAGCCGAGTTTGCAGATTGTTTGCGATTTTTTGGTTTGAATACGTACAGAGTATAGGTTGCACGAATGAGTTTAGTAAAAACACTGTTGCTCACCGAATTGCGCGCCGGATTGTGGGTGACGCTGAAGCAGTTTTTCAAAAAGCCGATAACGCTTCGCTACCCCATGGAAAAGACCCCTCAGTCGCATCGTTTCCGTGGGTTGCACGCGTTACGTCGATACTCAAACGGTGAAGAACGCTGCATCGCGTGCAAACTGTGCGAAGCAGTGTGTCCTGCGCTTGCCATTACGATTGAATCCGATCAGCGTGACGACGGTACTCGCCGTACGACGCGATACGATATTGACCTGTTTAAATGCATTTATTGCGGATTTTGCGAAGAAGCATGCCCGGTCGATGCAATTGTTGAAACGCGTATTCATGAATATCACATGGAGAATCGCGGCGAAAACATTATGACTAAAGACAAATTACTCGCTGTAGGTACCAAGTACGAAGACATGATTGCCAGCGATAGAGGAGCCGACGCGGCTTATCGCTAGGGCTTTACAAGATTTAATGCAGTGCCACCGTCGTTGCGCTGTGGACGTTTAGCAAGACGGGTAATGTCCCGTCGCAGAATTAGGGAAAGAGATTGATTACTACCGCCATTTTCTGGTTGTTTGCACTAGTGCTGGTTGGCGCTGCCATCGGCGTGGTGACATCACGCAACCCGGTCTACTCGGTTTTGTATCTTGTGCTCGCCTTTTTTAACAGTGCGGTGCTCTGGGTGTTACTTGAGGCCGAGTTTCTGGGCATTGTGCTTGTGCTGGTTTACGTTGGCGCGGTCATGGTGTTGTTCCTCTTTGTTGTCATGATGCTCGACGTCAACGTTGAAAAAGTCAAAGAAGGTTTTACGAGGTACATGCCCATTGGCGTTTTTGTGGCATTGACCATAGTAGGGCAAATTTGCTATGTGGTCTGGCACAAGAAAATGGGCTTTGAGCTCATGGTAACGCCTGCTCCTACGCCTGAGGGCTACAGTAATACCGAAGCTATTGGCGAAGTTCTGTACACACAATATGTCTATCCGTTCGAGCTTGCGGCCGTTATTTTGCTGGTCGCTATTGTCGCGGCAATTACATTGACCATGCGTAAACGTCAGGGCCTTAAAGTTCAGGATATCGCTGCGCAGGTGGCGGTTAACCGTAATGACCGTGTTCGCATCGTCTCTATGGACGTTGAACGTGAACCATCTACCGATGGAGAGTCCTCATGATCGGCTTGTCGCATTTCCTGGTATTGGCCGCGATTCTATTTGCTATTTCGGTAGCCGGAATCTTTATAAATCGCAAGAACCTTATTGTTTTGCTGATGTGCATAGAGCTTATGCTTCTGGCGGTCAACTTTAACTTTGTGGCTCTGTCCCGATATCTTGGCAACATCGATGGTCAGGTGTTCGTGTTTTTCATTCTCACGGTAGCTGCCGCTGAAGCGGCCATTGGTCTGGCGATTTTGGTCGTGTTGTTCCGAAGTCGACGCACGATAGACGTCGACAAACTCGACACGATGAAAGGTTAGGTATGAACACACTACTCATCATTGTTCTGGCGCCTTTGGTTGCCTCCATTGTTGCCGGGCTGTTTGGCAAGCAAGTGGGGCGCGCTGGCGCTCACTGGGTTTGTATTCTTGGCGTTGGGCTCGCGTTTGTATTGTCGGCGAACGTCCTCTACGGCCTTGTGTACGGTGGCAACCCGGTTATTAACGAACGCGTATATACCTGGATGGTTAGTGACGGCCTGCATTTCGAAATAGGCTTTTTAATTGACAACCTGTCCGCACTGATGATGTGTGTTGTGACTTTCGTGTCGCTCATGGTTCACATCTACACCGTGGGTTATATGCACGAAGATCCGGGCTATCAGCGTTTCTTCAGCTACATCTCTTTGTTTACCTTTGCCATGCTGATGCTGGTCATGTCGAACAACTTCCTGCAGCTGTTTTTCGGCTGGGAACTGGTGGGCTTGGTGTCTTATTTGCTGATTGGGTTTTGGTATAAAAAACCAACTGCAATTCACGCCAACCTGAAAGCATTTTTGGTTAACCGGGTAGGGGATTTTGGTTTTCTTCTGGGTATTGCAGGTATCGCTTATTTGGCCGGTACGCTTGACTACGCCGAAGCGTTTGCACAGGCACCGGCTATGGCGGACCAACAGATGATTCTGATTGGTGACTGGTCCTGGAACGCGGTTACCGTCATTTGTGTTTTATTGTTCATCGGTGCCATGGGTAAGTCGGCGCAAGTTCCGCTGCACGCGTGGTTGCCCGACAGCATGGAAGGTCCAACACCCATCTCGGCTTTGATTCACGCAGCAACCATGGTTACTGCAGGCATTTTCATGGTGGCGCGCATGTCACCCATGTTTGAGCTGTCGCCCGCGGCGCTGAGCTTTGTCATGCTCATTGGCGCGACCACCGCGTTCTTCATGGGGCTGCTCGGGATTATTCAAAACGACATCAAGAGAGTAGTGGCTTACTCCACGCTGTCTCAGCTTGGCTATATGACCGTCGCACTTGGAGCGTCGGCTTACGCAGCTGGCATATTCCACCTTATGACTCACGCCTTTTTCAAAGCGCTGTTGTTCCTGGCGGCGGGCTCGGTCATTATCGCCATGCACCACGAACAAGACATCCGCAAAATGGGCGGGCTCAAAAAGTACATGCCTGTCACTTACTGGACCTCTTTGATCGGATCGCTTGCACTGATCGGATTTCCGGGTATGGCCGGATTCTATTCCAAAGACATCATTATTGAAGCGGTGCACGAGTCTCACACGTGGGGCGCCAGCATCGCTTACTATTCTGTACTGATTGGTGTGTTCATAACCGCGTTCTATTCGTTCCGCATGTTCTTCCTTGTGTTTCACGGTAAAGAACGAATGGACAAGCACACGCGTGAGCACCTTAAGGAAAGCCCGTGGGTGGTTACCGTTCCGCTAGTATTACTCGCAGTACCGTCTGTGATTATCGGCGCGCTCACGGTGAAGAGTGTGATATTCGGAAACTTCTTTGACGACGTAATTTATGTGCATCCGTCTCAGGACGTCATCGGCGTGATCTCCGCGCATTTCCACTCTGTACTCGGATTTACGGCAAACAGTTTCAAGCACCCACCTGTCTATCTGGCGTTTGCGGGAGTTGCGGCGGCCTGGTTTATTTACCTTAAGCGGCCTTCCATTGCAGACAACATGGCGAAGCAGTTCTCCGGTCTTTATCGCCTCTTCGAAAACAAGTACTACGTAGACCATTTCTACGAAAAAGTCCTGGCAGCAGGTTCGCGCGGTCTGGGGCACGGGTTTTGGAAGTATGGCGACGAAGCCATTATCGACGGGGCCATGGTTAACGGTACTGCGAATACGATCGGGCGTTTTGCCGGATGGGCGCGCAAACTGCAAAGCGGCTACTTGTACCGCTACGCCTTTGCGATGGTTATTGGATTGTCCGGCCTGATGGGCTGGCTGTTGTTCAAGTCTTGACTGTGAGAGTTACTGCATGAGTTCTGTGCCTTTACTAAGTCTTCTGGTGTGGCTGCCGATTGTGGGCGCGCTGGTTGTACTGTTTGCAGCCGGACGCAACGACGGCCTCGCGCGCATCTTGTCGCTGGGCACGGCTGTTGTTGTGTTTGTGTTGAGTTTGGGATTGTACACCGGCTTTGATTCTTCTACTGCTCTCATGCAGTTTGAAGAGATCACGCCGTGGATTGCCGCGTTCAACATTAACTACCACTTGGGCGTTGACGGTTTTGCGGTACCACTGATTCTGCTAACCACATTTACCACGGTTATTGTGGTCATAGCCGGCTGGGAGGTCATTCAGAAGAACGTGGCGCAATACATGGCTGCTTTTCTAACGATGACAGGGCTCATGATCGGCGTGTTCAGCGCGCTTGATGGCATGCTGTTCTACGTATTCTGGGAAGCCATGCTCATACCGATGTTCATCATCATCGGTGTCTGGGGTGGGCCGAAGCGCGTCTATGCCACGATCAAGTTCTTCTTGTACACGTTCCTTGGATCCGTGTTCATGCTGGTTGCTCTGATCTACATGTATACGAAGTCGGGTAGCTTCAGCATTCTCGATTTCCATATGCTGGCTTTGAGCTCTAAAGAACAGTTCTGGATTTTCCTCGCGTTTTTGTTCGCCTTTGCGGTTAAAGTACCGATGTTTCCTGTGCACACCTGGTTACCGGATGCACACGTTGAGGCGCCTACCGGCGGTTCAGTCGTGCTTGCGGCCATCATGCTTAAAATGGGCGGCTACGGTTTTATTCGCTTTAGCTTGCCAATTACTCCCGATGCGAGCGCCCAGCTTACGTGGCTGATTATTGCGATGTCGCTAATCGCCGTCGTGTATATCGGGTTTGTCGCTCTTGTTCAAACCGACATGAAAAAACTGGTTGCCTATTCTTCGATTGCCCACATGGGCTGCGTAAGGCGCGGCCTGTTTTTTCCGTTCATCATATTCGCCAAAGGTGCCACCGGCGGTTCGGTGTTAGGCATTGAGGGTGCCATGGTGCAAATGATTTCGCATGGTCTGATTAGTGGTGCCATGTTCTTGTGCATCGGCGTTCTGTACGACCGTATGCACAGCCGCAACATTGCCGATTATGGCGGTGTTGCCAATGTGATGCCCAAGTTTGCTGCGTTTTTTGTTTTCTTTGCCATGGCCAACGCAGGTCTTCCGGGCACTTCCGGATTTGTCGGCGAGTTCATGGTCATACTCGGGGCTTTTCAGGCTAATTTCTGGTTTGCCTTCCTGGCAGCGACGACCTTGATTCTCGGTGCTGCTTACATGTTGTGGATGGTCAAGCGTGTGGTTTACGGTGAGATTGGTAACGACAATGTAGCCAAGCTCGTCGACATTAATCGACGCGAATTTTTGATGTTGGCCATTTTGGCACTTGGTGTTCTTGCGCTTGGATTGTATCCGGTTCCGCTCACCGAGATGATCCACGCAAGTGTCGACAATCTTATTAACCACATCAGTTCGTCGAAGTTATAAAGGTCTGATGCATGAATTTTGAAATGCCTAATTTTGGTATGGCCGCTGCCGAAATATTTGTACTCGCAATGGTCTGTGTTGTTTTGGTGTTCGACGTATTTTCGAACGATCCAAATCGACGTTGGACCTATTTTCTATCCTTGGCTACGGTCGTGGGAGCTGCGGTCATCACGTGGATGACAGCGGGCGAGGGTACGCAGTTTACTTTCTCGGGTATGTACGTGGCCGACCACTCGGGCCTGATACTGAAAATGGCAACGTACTTGTCGATGATTTTCGTGTTCATTTACTCGATGGAATATCTGCGCGACCGACTGCTCATTAAGGGTGAGTTTTTCACCTTGGCCCTGTTTGCCATGCTCGGCATCATGGTCATGATTTCGGCGTCGCATTTTCTGACGATTTATTTAGGTTTGGAACTCCTGTCGCTGTCGCTTTACGCCATGGTGGCGTTTGATCGCGACTCGCCCATTGCCGCAGAGGCGGCGATGAAATACTTTGTCCTTGGCGCCATCGCTTCGGGCACATTGTTGTATGGTATGTCCATGCTCTACGGAGTATCCGGGTCGCTTGAACTTACAGAAATTGCTGCCACTATGACTGGCAGTGGCGTCACCGACAGCAGTCGTCTGATTATGCTGCTTGGTTTGAGCTTTGTGCTTGTAGGCATGGCATTCAAAATGGGCGCAGTACCGTTCCACATGTGGATACCCGACGTCTATCACGGTGCTCCAACAGCCAGTACGCTGTTCATTGGCAGTACCGCAAAAATTGCTTCGTTTGCTCTTATGCTTAGGCTGCTCATCGACGGCCTT
>QIGP01000029.1 GCA_003228965.1 Gammaproteobacteria bacterium | reverse complement strand
TACCAGCTTGTGTCCGTCTCGCGAAACTCCAGTTCCATCGCAGCGATCAGTGGAATGTGGTTAGACCATAGTTCAGTCAAAGAGTGAGATCGGGTGGTCATTGATTGATTTTCATCGTATGGGTTTCATTTTTTTCCATCGTAATTGGTCCAATATAATTGGCTTCAGTGACGCGATAGTGTCCGGCCAGGTCCTGGTGTGACTTGATTTCGGTGAATCCGTGTTCCTGAAAGCACTGTTCTACGCTTGAGTGTTGTTGCCAACCGTGTTCAAGCATTAAGGAGCCGCCCGGTTTCATGTGCGCCGCCGCGTTAGCCACAATATGCTGGATAGCCGCCATTCCCTCGTTCTTCGCAAATAGCGCAATCGACGGTTCGTGTTGTTTTACTGACGACTCAATGTGAGGGTCGGCAGGGTCAATGTAGGGCGGGTTACTTACTATTAAATCAAACGGCGTCTGGTCGAGTTGTTGATACCAGTTCGAAACCAACAGCGACACGTCGGCAACGTGTGGGTTGCGTTTAGTCAGGCGTTGGTAGTTTGTATAGGCTACTTCAATGGCTTCGGGACTAATGTCTGTCGCGACAATAGAGTCTTGAGGGCGTTCGCTTGCCAGCGCGAGCGCAATAGCTCCGCTGCCAGTGCCCAACTCTAACACGCGCGCCGTTGGCAAACTGGAGAGCCGCTCAAGCGCAAGTTCAACCAGTCTCTCTGTATCGGGCCGCGGAATTAAAACGCTGGGCGTGACGTTAAGGGACAAAGACCAGAACTCTTCTTGTCCACGCACGTAGGCAATAGGCTCGCCCTGCTCCAGGCGCTGAAGAGAGCGGTCGAGCGACGCGATTTGTGCCACAGTTAAAGTGCGCTCGCTTCGACTAAATAGTTGTGCCCGGGACATCCCGAGCAGGTCTGTGAGCAGCGCTTCGATGTCTTTAGTTGGCCGCAGCGCATGGGGTTTAAGCCGTTCCTGGCCGGATTGGCGCTGGGCTGCAATGGTAGTGGTGTCTGGCATGGGAGCTATTGTCACTCAGAATAGGTAAGTCGGCTAGCTTCGCGTAGAATCGGCGGGATGATTCGGCAAATTTCATGTTGCTGAGCCCATCGGGAGTGTGTGTGAAAATATTCAATAATGTACTCGACATGGTCGCCAAGACGCCCATGCTCAAAGTCAGTAAGTTCGATACCGGACCGTGTTCTTTGTTTCTCAAGCTTGAGTTAATGAACCCTGGCGGGTCGATCAAAGATCGTATCGGAATCGCCATGATTGATGAAGCTGAGAAGCGCGGTGAAATCAAGCCGGGCGATACACTTATCGAAGCAACGGCCGGTAACACAGGCTTGGGGCTTGCACTTGTAGCTGCGCAGCGTGGTTACCACCTGGTGCTGGTGCTTCCCGACAAAATGAGTCAGGAAAAGATCTTCAACCTTCGCGCCATGGGCGCTGAAGTTGTGCTTACTCGTTCCGATGTGGAGCGTGGACACCCCGAGTACTACCAGGATTTAGCACGATCTATGGCCGAAGAATCGGGCGCCTATTTTGTTAACCAGTTTGGTAATCCCGACAATCCTAAAGCGCACGAATTAACGACCGGGCCTGAGTTGCTCGAACAACTAGACGGTAAACTTGACGCTGTAGTATTGGGTGTTGGCAGTAGCGGGACTATTAGTGGACTGACCGCGTACTTTAAAAAACATGCACCGAATGTTGAAATTATTATTGCCGATCCGAAAGGCTCGGTACTGGCGAACTACATTGCCACAGGTGAATTGGGACCAAGCTCTAGCTGGTTGGTTGAGGGGATTGGCGAAGATTTTATTCCCGACATTTGCGATCTGAGCATGGCCAAAACGGCCTACACAATTTCCGACGCCGAGTCTTTTGATACTGCGCGAGCGCTGTTGCGCAAAGAGGGTTTGTTGGCAGGTTCTTCTACGGGCACGCTACTGGCAGCCGCGCTCAAGTACTGCCAGGAACAAACCGAGCCCAAAAATGTGGTCACCTTCGCGTGTGACACCGGCAATAAATATCTGTCGAAACTTTATAACGAATTCTGGATGGAAGATCAGGGGTTCATCACGCGGGAGCAGTTTGGCGACGTGCGCGACCTGATTGGGCGCCCACACGGTGAACGGGCCACCATTTACGTCAGTCCACGCGACGCGCTTACAACCGCGCACAATCGCCTTCGCAATGCTGGCTTCTCGCAGCTACCGGTCATGAACGACGGCAAGTTGGTGGGCGTGCTCACCGAAGAAGACATAATGCGTTTCGTCTTTGGTCGTCCTCAATTAATGACCGAACAGGTGTCTGATGCCATGAGTACAACTTTTTCGGTTGTCGATCGAAATTTTTCGATCCAAAATCTGGTCGCCTTACTAGGCGGGGCACCTTACACGGCTGTGGTCGACAACGATGTGTTCCTTGGGCTAATCACCCGAGCCGATGTACTTAACTATTTCCGAAAACAATTGTAATCACGGCGGTACTGTAATGACTGATCGAACATCCAAGATGGCCTTTGCCACTAAAACCATTCACGCGGGCCAATCGCCAGATCCAAGCACGGGTGCCGTCATGCCGCCGATTTACGCGACGTCGACCTATGCTCAGTCCAGCCCCGGTGTGCACCAGGGCTACGAGTATTCGCGCACGCAAAATCCGACCCGCATGGCCTACGAACGAAGCGTTGCCGCGCTTGAGTCCGGAACTCACGGTTTCGCTTTTGCCTCGGGCATGGCAGCGACCAGCACGTTGATGGATTTGCTTGAGCACGGTGACCACATTGTCGCCATGGACGATTTGTACGGTGGCTCATTTCGCCTGTTCGACAAGGTGCGTAAAAGATCGTCAGGATTTGAATTTTCGTTTGTTGATATGACTGACCTTGATGCGCTTGAAGCATCTATCACACCCAAGACCCGCATGATCTGGGTTGAAACGCCCACCAATCCAATGTTGAAGATTGTTGATCTCGCGGCTGTCAGGGAGATTGCGAAAAAACACAACGTCATCACGGTTGTAGACAACACGTTCGCATCACCGTTTAATCAGCGACCGTTGGAATACGGGTTTGACATCGTTATGCATTCGGCGACCAAGTACATCAATGGTCACTCAGACGTGGTCGGCGGTATTGTTGCGTGTAACAGCGAAGAAATGGCCGAGCGACTAGGTTTTATGCAAAATGCTGCAGGCGCAATAGCAGGGCCTTTTGACAGCTTTCTTGCACTTCGTGGTGTAAAAACGCTGGCGCTTAGAATGGAGCGTCACAACAGCAACGGTCAGGCTTTGGCCGAGTGGCTCAGCGAACACTCGCGCATTGATAAAGTGCTGTACCCGGGTCTCGAAAGCCATCCGCAGTTCGATCTTGCCAAAAGTCAAATGGACGGATTTACCGGCATGATTAGCGTATATGTTGCTGGAGGTGCCGAAGGTGCTCGAAGGTTTCTTGAAAACACTGAGCTGTTCACTCTTGCCGAAAGTCTTGGCGGAGTTGAGAGCCTAGTCAATCATCCAGCCATTATGACCCATGCGTCGGTGCCAACTGAAACACGCGCCAGACTCGGTATCGACGACAACCTGGTGCGCTTATCGGTCGGCATTGAAGATCTTAACGATTTACGTGACGACCTCGACCGGGCGCTTAACGTTTAAACGTCATGTTGCTGCGCCCCGCAAGGCTCGACGAAGCTGATCAGCTCTCGCACATAGCGTTCACGGCAAAAGCTCACTGGGGTTACGAAGACGAACTGCTGAAAAGCTGGAAGCCCGAGCTTACGTACTCGGCCGAGTACATCGATTCTCACTGGGTCACCGTAGCCGAAGACACGAGCGCCTCTTCTCAAGGAAAGCTGCTCGGCGTCTGCGCGCTCGATCCGTTTGGCGACCAGTTAGAAATTGCCGGGCTATGGGTGCTTCCGAACGCCATGGGGCAAGGGGTAGGGCGTCAACTTCTCCGGGCCGCTCTGAGTTACTGTCGCTCGCAAAGGGTTGCGGTACTGCGCCTGCTGTCCGATCCAAACGCTCAGGGCTTTTACAAGGCAATGGGTGCTGAACTGATTGGTTACGAGCGCGGATCGCCCAAAGGGCGGTTGCTGCCTTTGATGCATATGGATTCTGGCTTAAACAAAGACTGAATACTTGTGAGAGCGCTCACACGATTGTGCATTTCGTTTCTATCGGCGTCGAAACCTTGGTCACGGAAAAATTGTTCTGGTTAATGTTCCGAAAGTACGGCGAGTTCTTCGGCTTGATGTTCTTGTCTTAGAGGGTCCACTACGCTGTCGAGGTTGCCTGCCAGAATTTCATCAAGTTTGTAGAGCGTGAGATTTATGCGGTGATCGGTCACGCGACCCTGCGGGTAGTTGTACGTGCGAATACGCTCGGAACGGTCGCCGCTGCCTACCTGGAGTTTGCGTTGCTGCGCTTGTGCACTTTGCTGTTTCTGTTGTTCAGCATCGAGCAAGCGAGCTTGTAGCAGGCTCATGGCACGCGCTTTGTTCTTGTGCTGCGAACGCTCGTCCTGACACTCAACCACGATGCCGCTCGGATTGTGGGTAAGGCGCACAGCAGAATCGGTTTTGTTAACGTGCTGTCCACCAGCACCCGATGCGCGGTACGTATCCACGCG
Organism: Gammaproteobacteria bacterium; assembly: GCA_003228965.1. GTDB lineage: Bacteria > Pseudomonadota > Gammaproteobacteria > Steroidobacterales > SZUA-146 > SZUA-146. The sequence goes on along the minus strand of QIGP01000029.1, from coordinate 8,952 downwards.
AATGTCGGCCGGGTTAATGTCTATTTGGTTAACCGTTTCAACTTCGGGTAACACGGCCACCGTGCAGGCCGACGTGTGAATACGCCCCTGAGATTCGGTTTCCGGAACGCGTTGCACCCTGTGAGTACCTGATTCAAATTTGAATCGTGAGTAAACTCCCTGGCCTGCGAGACGGACGATGATTTCTTTGAATCCACCGTGATCGCCTTCGGACTGGCTGATGATTTCTACGTTGAATTTTTGTTGGTCGGCATAGCGGGAATACATGCGGAACAGGTCGCCCGCAAAAATGGCGGCTTCGTCGCCACCGGTTCCAGCACGAATTTCAACAAACGTGTTGGCGTCGTCATTGGGGTCGACAGGTATGAGGTGTTGCATGAGCCGATTTGTAAGCGTTTCGATGGACTGGGCCACGGCGTGCAACTCTTCTTTGCCCATTGCCGCCATTTCGGCGTCGCTGTCGCGGCTTAGCTCTTCAGCAGCTGTCTGTTCTTGCAATAGATCCTGGTAACGCGAGACGTCCTGCGCCACAGGTTCCAAACGAGAATATTCTCGCGATAGATCGCGAAACTGATTTTGGTCGCCAATGATGTTGGGGTCGGCCAGCAGCGCCTGAACTTCTTCGAAACGTTCCTGCAGCTGAAACAACTTATTCTGAATGGATGATTTCATGTCGGGTATCTTGCCAGATTGTGGCGGGACGTGCCGGATGGTTTACTTGGTGTCGTCGGCGCCCATAAACAGTCGTTTGGCAATTTTCAAAGTCTTGTCGTCGGCGTTTTCAGCGGCTTTGCGAATCTCGACGCTGGGCGCGTGGAGCAGACGGCTGGTTATGCGGTCAGCCAGCCACTGAAGCGTTTCGATAGGTGTTTTGCCTCCGTTGAGTTGTTTTTCGGCCTGTTCCAGTAGTTCTCGTTTTAGTTCATTGCCACGTAAGTGAAGCTCACTAATGATAGGGACGGCGTCGAGTCCGTCTGTGTCACGAGCATATTGCGCATTGTGTTCGGCAATAATTTGCTCAGCTTTTTCAGCGGCGGCTCGACGGGCGTCGAGGTTGTCGTCGATGGCTTGGTGCAGGTCGTCGATAGTGTATAAAAAGATGTCGTCGAATGAAGCGCTTTTTGGGTCGATGTCGCGCGGAACCGCCAGGTCGACAATGAACATAGGGCGCCGTTTGCGTGACTCAAGAGCACGCTTGATTGAGGCGGCGTGCACAACGTAGTCCGGGCTCGCCGTGCTTGAGAACACGAGGTCGGCCTTGGACAGCAGGGTGTCGAGCTGGTCCAGTGTAAATGCGCGGCAGTTGAGCTTTTTCGCCAGCGCCTGGCCGCGCTCTACACTACGATTGACAATGGTTATTGAGCCGCCGTTATGTGAATTAAGGTGATTCGAGGCAATTTCAATCATTTCGCCAGCGCCAATCATCAAGGCTTGCTTGTCAGAAAAGTCGCCGAATACCTGCTGCGCCAGACGAATTGCGGCACTGGCCGCGGAGGTGGCCGCCACGCCAATCGCAGTTTCAGTGCGAATATACTTGGCAACGGCAAAGGCGTGTGGCAGGAGGCGGTGCAGCTGCGCAGCCACTGTACCTGCGTCTCTTGCGGTGCGAAATGCTGTTTTAAGCTGCCCGAGGATCTGTGGTTCACCTAAAATAAGCGAATCGAGCCCGACCGCTACGCGGCAAATATGCTCCAGAACTGCATCGTCCTGCTTTGTATAGAGACATTTCATCACTTCTTCGGAACGATTGCTATTCGCACGCATCCAAGCTTTCAGGGAGTCTTTGGTTGCGGCCGTTCCAGCGCAGTATATTTCAGTCCGATTGCAGGTGGACAGAATTAGCGCTTCCTCCACTCCTTCGAGAGAGCAGATGGATTTGAGCTTCGAAGGAAGGGAAGTGGCGTCGAACGCGACCTGTTCGCGCAAATCGAGCGGCGCGGTTTGGTGGTTGATGCCAATGACGTGTAAACCCATAAACTGTGCGTGCGCCGCAGTGTGATGAACGGAACGATTGTCAGGCATGGTAGACGCAATGACAAGTACCGCAGGCAGGAGCCTCGGAAACGAACGGGCGAGGACAGACAAGTACCGGAATTCGACGACTAGCCGGCGTGACTTCTGGTAGCAGGGAGCGGCACCTTCGGGTGTTTGCTATAGTGAAGATACGAGAAGGCCACTATTGGTCGGGCGAGAAGTATATGACTGTGAAACCACTAAATTTGTCATTTAAATTCCCATTGAGAGCGGTGGGTCTGTTGGGCTTAAGTTTGTTTTTAGTGGGCGCCTGTGTATCCGGTACCCCGGGCAACGAAGACAAGGATGAGACGGCCGCCGTGTCTGAATTGTCTGCGATTGGCGACGTTGAGGCCTCAGAGGGCACCGTTGAATATTTCCTGCTCGTCGCTGAAACGGCGCGGCAAAAACAGCTCTACGGTATTGCCGCTAAAAACTACCTCAAGGCTGCGCAGCTAAGCTCCGACCCGGAGGTTGCCAAGCGGGCTACCGAGGTGGCGTTTGAGCTAAGCCGGGATGAAGAGGCGTTGGCCAGTGCGTTACGCTGGAAGAAACTTGACCGTAAGGAGGGCAAGTATCCGCAGGTGCACACGTATTTAGCGAGGCTGTACACGCGTACCGGTAATACCAAAGCAGTGGTGGCCAATTTGCGTGCGCTCTTGAAAGCATCTGACGGTGAACTTGGCGATTCTTTATTGGCCCTGTCTGGTGTGTTGTCCGACGAAGAAAATTCCGACCTGGCACTGAATGCGTACAAAAAAATTGCGAGAAAGCACAAGCGTGTTCCGCAGGCTCACTACACCGTAGGGTTGCAGGCGTTGCGCTCCGGCAAGTTCGAGCAGGCCAAGAGCAGCGCGTTGCGCGCCACCAAGCTCGACAACGACTGGTCGCATGGACATTTACTGTATGCGCGAGCGCTGATGGCCAGTGGCGACGTTGACGGTGGCATCGATTACGCAGGAGAGCACATAGGCGGTAACAACAGTCCAGGTGAACGCCTGGAATACGGCATGCTGCTGGCTGCGGTCGACCGTGACCTTGAAGCAAGCGTAGTGCTTGAGCAGGTGCTATCGGACGATCCTACTAACAGTCAGGCGGCACGGGCACTTGGCATACTCGCGATGAAATCCGGCAATCTTGAGTTAGCAGACCGCTACTTTACGCAGCTTCTTCAAAGCGGCCAGTCAACGTACGACGCGCTCTACTATTTAGGCGGAATTGCCGAAACCAACGACAACGACGCTCGTGCCTACCGGTTGTACAGTGAAGTCCGTGGTGGCGACAACGTTGTAACAGCCCAACTTCGTGCAGCGTACATATTATATCGTCAGGACAAACTCGACGAAGCGCTGCAGCACCTTGAACGCTTCGCCGCTCAAGCGCCTCGCTACACACACGACATGTCGTTGGGTCAGGGCGAGCTTTTGGCTCGCGGCGATCGCGGTGACGAAGCTATGATGCTTTACGACAACATGCTTGAGCAGGACCCTGACGATCAGCGCACCCAGTACGCGCGCGCGTTTTTGCTTGAGCAGCTCGACCGGGTAGACGACGCCATTCATCAAATGCGCCTGATTTTGGCAAAAGACCCAAGCGATGCAAACGCTCTCAATGCGCTGGGCTACACGCTGGCCGACCGCACCGACCAGCTCGACGAAGCCTACGAACTGATCAAGCTTGCTTACGATAAAAGCCCTGACAGCGGACCTATTACCGACAGCATGGGCTGGGTAGAATTTAAGCGTGGCAACCTTGAACGCGCCGACGAACTTCTAACCAAAGCCTTCGAATTGTTGCCAGACGCTGAAGTGGCAGCCCACCTTATTGAAGTGCTTCACGTGCGAGGGGAACTCACTCGCATGCGGGAGTTGTTGGATCAGTCGGAAAGCGACTTTGAAGACAGTGATCTCATTAAAGAAATGCGTGAGAGGCTTGGGCTCTAGTTGAGTCAGACGACGGTGTGTCAGGCGCGCTGTGGGCACTGAACATGGGCTCGAGACATGAGCGCTGAACCGGGCGGTCCTGGAATACGGCTGCTTGGGCCCGCGCTACTTCTTTGCCTGCTAAGCGCCTGCCAAACCGTACCGCCAACGGCAGAAAACGACCTGGACGGGAAGTTGCGCCAGAAGATCCTTAAGCGCGAGGTCTCTTATGCAACCAAAGGGCGCTTGAGCCTGACAACGCTTGAGGCGACTAATCAGGCCAGCTTCACCTTGAACGTCGACAACAAGGACCTTGTCTTACAGCTTTCAGGGCCGTTTGGCGTTGGCGCGGTGCGGCTTGAAGTGATTGACGGTCAAGGGCGGGTGATTAGTGCCCGGCACGGCGATATTAAGCTTCAGAACACGCAAGAGGAGCTCACAGCCCTGTTGGGCTATCCCGTACCTCTCGATGCCATTCGATTTTGGGCTCTGGGACTTGCAGAACCCGGCAAACCTGCGCAGCGCACCATGATGGCGAACGGGCGGTTGCTGTCGGCGCTTGAACAAGGCAGGTGGCGCGTGGAATTTCAGCAATATCAGACTGTGCAGCTACATCGCGGAGAAGACCAATATAGCGTGGAATTGCCGCGAAAGGTGCAGCTTTCGAGCCCGGAAGTGAGAATTTTGATGGTCTTTCGACACTGGCGCTTCTAACTTTCTGCTCAGGACCCTAGAAGTGCATTGACACACCCTGCTTTGCACCGCAAAATACCGCCCTCGCGAACTACTGATCTTCAGAATTGTTCGCTATCTTCACGTCAGTTGGGGTGTAGCCAAGCGGTAAGGCAACGGGTTTTGATCCCGTGATGCGCAGGTTCAAATCCTGCCACCCCAGCCATTTTTTCAAGCCAGAGGACAAGCGGTGGACATAGGTCGAGGGTCTATGGTGGTTTTCGCAGGTAATGCGAACCCGCCGCTAGCGCAAAATATAGCGCGTTGTCTGATGCTGCCGCTTGGTCGGGCCAACGTCAGTCGCTTCAGTGACGGTGAAATCAACGTTGAGATTATGGAAAATGTCCGTGGTCGCGACGTATTCCTGGTGCAAAGCACGTGTCCGCCCGCCAACGACAATCTGATGGAACTGCTCATCATGGCCGACGCCTGCCGTCGAGCTTCGGCGGGCAGCATCACTGCGGTGGTTCCGTATTTCGGTTATTCCCGACAGGACCGCCGACCTCGCGCGAGCCGTGTGCCTATTACGGCCAAGCTCATTGCCGACATGATTGTGTCTGCAGGCATCAACCGCGTGCTAACGCTCGACCTTCACGCCGACCAGATTCAGGGTTTCTTTTCGATTCCGGTCGACAACGTGTACGCTTCGCCCGTGTTGCTTGGCGACGCGTGGAAACAAAAATACGAAAACATTGTAGTGGTGTCACCGGACGTCGGTGGTGTGGTGCGGGCTCGGGCTCTTGCCAAGCGACTTGACGACGCCGACCTTGCCATCATCGATAAACGTCGACCGCGTGCTAACGAGTCGAAAGTGATGAATATCATCGGTGAAGTTGAAGGTAAGGTGTGCATCCTTATCGACGACTTGATTGATACAGCCGGCACTCTTTGCCAGGCCGCTGCAGCTCTCAAAGAACACGGTGCTGTTAAAGTTGTTGCCTACATTACTCACCCAGTGTTGTCCGGACCGGCCGTTGGCCGCATTCAGGACTCCGCCATTGACGAGTTGGTTGTAACTGACACCATTCCACTGGATGCGGCGGCTGCGGCCTGCGATCGCATTCGGCAACTGAGCACAGCCGAACTTCTGGCTGAAACCATGCGTCGGATAGTCAACGACGAGTCTGTTAGCTCACTGTATTTAGACTAAATAATTTTTTGAAGCAGTGACCCTGGTCGCGGGTTTACTGTGTTTTGTGTTAACTAGGAGAAAAGCATGTCTACTGCTAAATTTAAGCTGGAAGCAGAACTGCGTGAAGACGAGGGGAAGGGTGCGAGCCGCCGCCTTCGTCATCTAGGCAAAGTTCCTGCTGTGATATATGGCGGCGATCGTAAACCGCGTTCAATTACCCTTAACGAAAACGAGCTGCTCAACAACGCTCGTACCGAAGCGTTCTTTTCACAAGTGCTGACTATTAAAGTAGGCGACGTGAAACAAAGCGCTATTGTGAAAGACTTTCAGACGCATCCGGCGAAGTCGCGCATTATGCATGTCGATTTTCAACGCGTGATGGACGATGTTGAAATTCGTATGTCAGTGCCTTTGCACTTTGTTAATGAAGATGAAGGTCCGGGTATCGCCCTTAAAGGCGGCGTGGCTTCTCACCTTAAGAACGAAGTCGAAATTTCGTGTTTGCCTGGCGACTTGCCAGAATACATTGAAGTTGATTGCGCGAATCTTGAGCTCGATCAAATGCTTCACCTGTCAGACATTGTTTTGCCTAAAGGTGTGGTAATTCCCGAGCTTGCTCAAAGTTCTGAGCACGACCAGCCCATCATCTCTGTGGCAATACCGAAGAAAGCTGTTGAGCCAGAGCCGACTGATGAGGTAGCGCCTGAAGACGTTCCTGCAGCTGGTGACGAGGAAGAGTCTTCGGAAGACTAGTGCGTGACGGCGCATAGACGGAACTTGAGCCGTTGCGCCTGCGCAGCGGCTCATTTCGTTCCGGCTCTTTAAAATTCAGTTTATTTATACGACGTTAAAGAAAAGCATGAGTGAATCACACGTTCAGTTAATCGTTGGTCTGGGAAATCCGGGCGGTAAATACGAAGCCACGCGACATAACGCGGGGTTTTGGTTTGTTGACGAGTTGGTGCGCCGGCACGGAGCTTCTTTCACTCAGCAAGACAAGTTTCACGGTGCGCTGTGCCGCCTTGATATTGGCGGCTGTGATGTCAGAGTTCTTCGTCCGGATACGTACATGAATGAAAGCGGGCGTGCGGTACGAGCCGTGGCGCAGTACTATAAAATTCCAATGTCCAATGTGCTCGTAGCCTACGACGAAATCGATTTGCCACCCGGAAAGGTCAAGCTTAAATCCGGTGGTGGCCACGGTGGACACAACGGTATTCGTGACATCATCGCTCAAGAAAGCGCGGGGTTTATGCGCCTGCGTTTGGGTGTTGGTCACCCGGGTGACAAGTCGATGGTGACCAATTTCGTACTTGGCTTACCGAGTCGCAAGGAAGCCGAACTGATCGATAAAACCATCGACCAGGCAATGGATGTGGTGCCGCTACTTGTGACCGACGGTTTACAAAAAGCTACGATGGAATTGCATACAACGAACGCGGCACCTGCCCAAAACCACGACGATATTCCGCGCAAGAAAAACAAGCCGAAAAAACCGGCTGAATCCAGTGAAACTGCAGCGGCGGTTTCTACCAAACGTAACGCGCCAAAAAAAACGCCTATACCGTCGCGACGTGATGCGGCGAGTGAAACACCAGTCGAGACTGAACGGGCTAGTTTAAAAGACCAACTCCTCGGACTGCTCAAACGTAAGAATAAATAGTCGTCGAACGATGACTTTGGAGTACTGCCCAACATGGCTATTCAATGTGGAATTGTAGGTTTACCCAATGTGGGTAAATCAACGCTGTTTAATTCGTTAACCGCCGGCGAAATTGCTGCGGAGAACTATCCGTTTTGTACCATCGAACCCAACACGGGCATCGTGCAAGTCCCCGATCCGCGATTGCAGGCGCTTGCCGAAATTGTTGATCCGCAAAAAATTCTGCCGACGACTGTTGAGTTCGTTGATATCGCAGGTTTGGTTGAAGGTGCTGCAAAAGGTGAGGGACTTGGTAACAAGTTTCTCGCTAACATTCGTGAGACAGACGCCATTGCTCACGTCGTCCGTTGCTTTGAGGACGACGACGTAACTCACGTAGCTGGCCGCATCGATCCACTGAGTGATATAGAAACTATCAACACAGAGCTTTCGTTAGCCGATCTGGAGAGCATCGACAAAGCTTTGTATAAAGCCCAGCGCAACGCCAAGACGGGCAAAAAAGAAGATATGTATATTGTAGAAGTGCTTGAAAAGGCCAAAGCGCATCTTGATCAGGTGCTGCCAATGCGTTCGCTTGAGCTTGATGAAAACGAGCTTGAAGTGCTCTGCCCCTATTACTTACTCACCGCCAAACGCACAATGTACGTGGCCAACGTGTCAGAAGACGGTTTTGAGAACAACCCTCATCTGGATGCGCTGCTTAAGTATGCGGAAGATGAAGGTGCGCATGTTGTCGCTATATGCGCATCGATTGAAGCTGAAATTTCGCAACTTGAAGATGAAGACAAGTCGGCCTTTCTGGAAGACATTGGGCAAACCGAGCCTGGTCTGGACAGGGTCATTCGTACGGCCTATTCCCTGCTTGGGTTGCAGACCTATTTCACGGCTGGAGTTAAGGAGGTACGTGCCTGGACCACTAAAATTGGTGCTACAGCACCTCAGGCTGCGGGAGAAATCCACACAGACTTTGAGAAAGGCTTTATCCGGGCCGAAGTCATTGGGTATGATGACTACATCGCCACTCGTGGCGAAAAAGGCGCCAAAGAAGTTGGCAAGATGCGACTGGAAGGAAAGGAATACATTGTCCAGGAAGGCGACGTCATGCATTTTCGCTTTAACGTTTAGCACTCAAGAGAGGTAGGTACGTTGGATACTCTGTTGCTCGTAATCAAAAGCGTCACATACGTGGCCATTGTGTTCGGCGGTGCGTACTTTGCTCGCAAGATGCTAAGCGCACGGAACGTTGAGCCTGTTGGGCGAAATTACCGGGTTCAGTTGCTCAATCTTGGCGTGGCGCTTGCGACCATCATTGTTCTGCTGATCGTGTTGCCCTTCGACGATACGCTTCGCGGACAACTCTTGAGCTTGACCGGTATTCTTCTCAGCGCCGTGATCGCACTTTCATCGACAACCTTTGTGGGCAACGTAATGGCGGGCGCCATGTTGCGCTCGATCAAATGTTGTTCGCCTGGTGACTATGTGCACATTGG
>QIGP01000275.1 GCA_003228965.1 Gammaproteobacteria bacterium | reverse complement strand
ATGCAGGGAAGATTCCGGGGATGCTCAGGATGCAAAGTAGGCTCAACAGTGTTTCAATCGCCGTGGGTGCGATGGAATAGGCTCTTTATTCCTCTTATACCCATTAATAAGTTAACTCAATTCATTTTGTGACAAATAAAGGATTAAATGACTGGTCTTTTTCAATACTCGTCAATATATTTTTGAGTTTCTCATTGATATAGTTATACACAAATGGCCCCATACTAATCCTCTTCACACCACATTGTTGTAGTGTGTCAAATGAGGGTAAGTCTGGCATCGCCATGACATTGACTGGCAATGATGTCGCTTGAACAATCGCCTCTAATTCTTCCGTCTTTGTAATGCAAGGAATAAATATTCCATCTGCACCGGCTTCTTCATAGATTTTCATTCTTGAGAGAGTTTCTTCCAATGGGTTTTCGATACCTATAATATAAGCATCTGTTCTTATATTGAGAAATAGATCTGTCTCATTTTCTTTAAGATAAGATCTGATTTTTTTGATCGTTTTACCGAAGTCTTGAGGGCTTAGCATTTCTCTATTCTTAGATACAACCGAATCTTCCAGATTAACCCCAACAACACCGCTACGATGTAGAGTCGTGATATTTTCAATGATTTGGTTTATATTTCGACTATACCCGCCCTCCAAGTCAACGGTTAAGGGAATGGATGTTTTCGATAAAATGAGCTTAATCATCACGTGTAACTCTTCAAACGTCATTTGTTCCCCATCTTCATATCCCAATGAATTTGCAATGGCCCCACTGGATGTTCCAATCGCTTGGTATCCTAGACTTTCAAACATCAGTGCGCTTTGGCAATCCCATACATTACCTATTAACAGAGGGCTCGTTTGCTGGTGAAGCGCTTTAAATTGTTGGCCTTTATTCATTTTATCAGTCTCTCTATTTTCGTAGAGGATATTAAAACAAATTCAGTCGTCGTTCTCATTCACCTAGATTCATTTTTCAGTTTACTTAACGTTTGTGGTGCAACTCCCAAAAAAGAAGCGACATGATATGACTTTACATGATTGAAAATAGAGGGATACTCTTCCAATAATCTGTCATATTTATCCGTCGTATTTTCAGACATTAGAGAAATGACTCTTTTATACGTTGCTGCAAAATAAGTGTTGTGCAACCACACCCTTGCTAAGTATTCCCATTTTTTATGCGTCGATAAAAATTTATCCATCTCATCCAACCCAACAACATAAAAAACAGAGTCTTCCAGAATCTCAAAATTAAGCATAGAACCCTCTTGTTCATAATAGCTTACGCTATCATCCATAAAATGGTTTAACCCATGTTGACTTTTCCCTCTAAAATAAAGCTGCCAAGTAAACTCTTTGCCATTAACATCCGTAAAATAAGATCGTGCCAAGCCGCTTTTTATAAACCAAAGTTCACTAAAAATATCACCCGAACGATGCACTATCGTTTCTTTTTTTATATGTCTCTTTTTAAATTTTAAACAAATATAAGACCATTCATCCTCATCGATACTGACATGTTGCTCTATCATTTTTTTTAAATATCTCATCATTTTTCTCTGTGTTTGGAAGGCAGAAACGGATAGCTTGTTATCTTTTTGTTTCAATAAAAATAAAGTGAATTACCTCCTGCTTCCCCACATAAATACGTGTGTAACGAAAATGATGAGCCAATATAGTATATCGCATGGTGCACACGGACACAGCCTACCTGGCTATAGGCTGAAAGAAGAGTTCATTAAAGAATGCTGTGCGGATTTTAGGCTAAACAAGGTTTGCTTGTCTGAATCGGAGCAGGTTGACAAGTGGAGTCGGGAAGCTCAAGAAGCAGCCCAGCAAATTCCAGCATTGAATTCAACCAGTAACTCTCGAAGCTTGGTTGCTTCATTAGGAGGTGCATCATGAAAATGATACTCAGCATGATGACGTTATTGCTACTGACTACGAGTGTCCAAGCACAAGGAGAAGGGGGTGGAATTCAGAACCGGAGCCTGGTATAGCAGAACCTTTCCTGGACTTTACTGCAAACCTGGGAAATGTCACCCTCGCAGAGGGGCTACTTTGCCCTACTTGTGAGGACGACGACTATCGGCGAGCTGCCCTGACAGGATGTTATGCAGGTTATCGTGAAACCGAAGGTGGAATCCTGAACCTGATTCTCTGGAATCCAGTTGACAACGTACCCGGAACCAATCCGCTAACGGGCGAACCTGCAACTAAAGACGACCCATGCCTTTACAATATGGAGGCACGAGGAAATCGTCGAACAGACGGTAAAGTCAGGGTGACTGTCTGCAGTATGGTCGGAGAAGGCAGCTGTCGCTTGGTCACTCTTCAATTTGTACCAGAGTGCCCAGGAGTCGAGCCACGTATCAATGCTGCTGGCGTACCCATTTCGATCAATGGATGTAGTATATTTTCTACACTACAGGCATCGATGGTCTTTGTGTTACGGTTAGAAGAGAAGATCTTTCAGAAGATAAGGCGTGCATTACGATGGTTACTGATCGAGGAATGTTACCAAATTTACCAGTGATTCAGGGACTCGATACTATTAATTTTATTTCGAGTACTCCTAGTGGAAACGGATCTGCTATAAGGGGTAGACATTCCGGTGGACAGTCAATCTGGCAGTGTTTCGGACCTGGATTTCACCTCTTGTAAATGTCTGGTTTTCTAGAGAATGTTAGGAGTGAAGATTGAAAAATAATAACTAAACAATGAATTGCATTTTTCCAGTCTTCAGGCTTTACGCTTCCAAAGTACTTCCGCACCGTTTTCATGTCGTGCCAACACGCGTGCAAATACGAACAACAGGTCGGACAGGCGGTTCAGGTATTTGGGCGTAGCTTCAACCACCGATTCGTGGCGCGCCAGCGTCCACACGCGACGTTCGGATCGACGACAGATCGTTCTGGACAGGTGACACGCGGCAGCAGCAGGGCCGCCTCCCGGCAGAATGAATTCTTTCAAAGCAGGCAGTTCGTCGTTGAATTCGTCTAACCACGTTTCAAGTCGCAAAACATATTCTGCGGTAATGAGCTGCTGCCCTGGAATGCAAAGCTCGCCGCCAAGGTCGAACAAGTCGTGCTGAATTTCAAGCAAACAGGCCGCCAGTTTTTGCGGAAGGCCAGGCACAGCCAGAACAACACCGATAGAGCTGTTGAGTTCGTCAACGGATCCGTACGCTTCAACGCGATGGCTGTCCTTGTCGACACGGCTACCGTCGCCCAGCCCAGTGCTTCCTCCGTCGCCAGTGCGCGTATAGATTTTACTGAGTCGATTGCCCATCGTTGTTTCCTTAAACTCTTGATGCTGGAACTGAGCGTGGTGGGTAACTGCCGCTCTAGCGTGTTAACGGCAGAGCGTAATTAAATTCCACAAAGTAGCTGCGTTCGGCTGTATTAAAGCCATTGGCAGTCTGATACTGGGTGTCGAGAACGTTATCTACACTAGCACGAACGGTAACACGGTCGTTGATGCTGTGACTGTAGCTAAGGTTTCCAAGTACGTAGCCAGGGCTTTCGATGCGTGCGAACGTATTTGCATCGACATCAGGACGTTTGCCGGTTGCCAGCAGATTAACTCCGATGGTGCCGTTCCCGATGGCGTAATAGGCGTTTGCTGTCAGTATTTCTTCAGCACGTCGCAGTAAACCGAGATCGGTAGCTTCGTCTTTCGGGTCTTGAATGACAATACTGGTTTCAACTTTCAGGCGATCTCCAGCCCAACTGTGGCCAATCTCAAGGCCCGTTGTGCGTGTTTCGTCAATGTTTTGGTTGTTACCTGCAAAGGTTACAAAATCGGTAACCACGTAGTTAATCAGGTTGTCTATGTTTTGATCGAACACGCGTACGCTCAACATTTGGCGATCAGAGAAGCGATAGCGAGCACCAAGCTCGATAGTCGTAGATTCTTCAGCATCAAGTTCCGGATTACCACCGAAGCCAAAACGGTCTGTAGCGTCGGGGGCGCGAAAACCTGTGCCAGCAGCGAAAATGAGCTGAAGCTGAGGGTTAACGCGATAGCCAACGTCGGTGTGCCAGGTAGTTGCAGAGCCAAAATCGTCGTGGTCGGTGAAGCGCGCCGCAATCGATGCATCGTAACGTTCGCCGCGAACACCGTATTCACCATAGGCAGCGATGACGCTCGTGTTTTCGTTGAATGGAGTGCCGAACGACAATACGTCAACTGATTCGTCGTAGCCGTAAACGCCAAGAACCAAACGGTTTTGTTGCGAATCAACCAGCGAGTTCTGCCAGTCGAAGCTAACTCGATCGGTGGTTAGAAAGTCATTTTCGCCCGTGAAGCTCGGCTGGTTTTGCTGAATGTCATCGCTAATGTAGGCCAGTGTAACGGCGCTTTCCCAGTACGGGCGAAGCTCGGTAATCAAACGAGCCTTAAGCGATTGGTTGGTGTAGTCCTGGTCTACGGTATTCAGAAAGAAATCGGCGTACTCGGTATTACCGTCGCTGCGCCAGGCATCGAATTCAAAGCGGTGGTTGTCCCTGGTTTTCCACAAGCTTACGTTGAACGACAGGTTGTCGTATCCGTGGTCGTCGGTGGCACCAACGCGAGTCGCAAAGCCGTCAGTGTCGTAGTGTGAGAGCGCGAAATTGCCACCTAGATCACTATCGCCAAGGCCTGCCTGTGCGCTGATGTCAGTGGTGTTAAAACTTCCGCCGCCCACCGAAAAGTGCACCTCTTTGGGTGAGGTGCCACGTCGTGTGATGACATTGATCACGCCGCCGATCGCGTCTGAGCCGTAGATAGTCGAACGTGGACCTTTGACAATTTCCACTCGTTCGATCAAATCCGGATCAATGTTTTGGATCGCGGGTACGCCGATGGTGCCCGGGTTAATGCGTACGCCATCTATCAGCAGCAGTACGTGGTTACTTTCTGCGCCGCGGATAAAAACCGACGTTGTTTGTCCGGGGCCACCGTTGCGGCCGATGTCGAGACCTGCGTTAAAACGTAAAACGTCGGCAAGATCTCGTGCGTTTTGCAGTTCGAGCTGCTCACGGTCGATGACCGTAATGGAGGCGGCACGACGAGTGGCCCATTCTTCGGCGCGCGAAGCGGTCACAATAACACGTTCGAGTCGGGATTCTTCATCAACCGCATGTACCGTGGGCGCCCCGCCCAGTGTTACAGCGATGAGAGTGCATAGAGTGAGAAGTGTTTTCACGGTAAATTCCTGTGTGCGTCTGGCAGTAGGTAGGAGGGCGCACAGGTAGACGTATACCTGCGAAAACGCCCGCCGCGTTTTGCAAAGTTAGCCAAGGCCGGTCTCCGGGCTGACGAGCGAAGCGTAAGCTTCTGTCCGGATAGCCTTCCCACGCGTAGTGCGCAGTGGCTGCAAAACCTGGCGGTTTTGCCTATCCGGGCGATACTCGATCACCGTTGCGGGGGCAGCGTCGGATTGACTGACTAGCAGAACACCGACTTCCCGTTCACCCAAACTGAAGTTCAGGTTCACCTATAGCGAAATCGAATGTACGGCGCGGTGAGGGGCGAGTCAAGAAAACGTGAGAAAATCTGTCTGCGCGCAGTGGCGCAGTAGTGTTTACCTTGAAATCCAGCGGATTTCGGCGGCAGTTTCGGGGCCGACAATGGCCTGCTTAAGAGATACAGGTATCTCGGCGCGCGTGGGGCTCAACGCAATTCGTCCGCCCATAATCTCGGCTTTGCGCTGCGGGTAGAGCGGCTTGGCTTGCGGGTCAGCATAGCCTTGAGGGTGAATAGGCAGTCCTGTATCGAGTTCGTATTTGTCGGTAGCTCCAAGCGTGTGGAGCAGTTCGTGGGCCAGTACAACCTGATTGCTGCCACGCTGCCGCCGCGAGGCAAATGCGTTTACAACGCCAAACAGGCCTTTTTGAACACCTACCGAATGCGGAAGAGTTTGATGTGATTCCGGGTCGTAGTACACCATGAATAATTTAATGTCCGGAGTGACGCCGTCTTGTTTGCGTTCCATGCGCCAGGCCCAATTGCGCATGACAAGACTCCAGCGCATGACGCTAAATACGGAGCCTGCTGAGGGTGTCGCCGGCGGTTTTTCGTCTAGCTCCGTCCGCAGGTCGATGTGTATGGGTTCATCAAGAGATACGCCAAAGCGCGTAAGCTCGGTTTGGAAAAAGTCTTCAATTGTTTTGAAGTCTGTTTTTTGTAACGACTGAATATAACGCTCCGACGCTTTGGATTGGTCGCCGTTTATAGGAAATACCGCAACCCACAGCGTGTTGTTCCAGTCGGTCGAACGTTCTCTTGCGAGCCACGCGGACGCTGCAACCATGAGTAGGATATAAAAAAGAAGAAGCTGCCGAAGTCGCGCAAAACCACGTTTTTTCGCCATTACTCGCGCTCTACTTCAACGTGCATGTCGCCACTCATGGATACAGTGACGTTAAGGGCAATGGGATGGCAGCAGACCTGACAGTCTTCGGTGTAGCTTTGCTGCTCCACGGAAGGGTCGAGCAGTATGTCGAGCTGTTCCCAGCAAAACGGGCAGGTGATGATGTGAGGAAGTTGTTCCACGGTTGTAATCGGGTGGTTAAGGTTGCAGTCGCGTAACAGACCATTCACCGCCCGCTGTGGGATCGGTAGCATGGCCCAAAGATCGCTGCCATACCGCCCGGTCGTGCAGTCGAAACTCGCCGTCGCACCAAAGTTCGATGTGATCGATCCACAGACGCAGACCACCCCAGTGTGGGGGCCTGGGCACTTCCTGTCCTTCAAAGCGTTGTTCGGTGGCTTTGAGGTTGGCGACCAGGTCGTCGCGCGAATCGACTGGTTGGCTTTGATTACTGGTCCAGGCACCAATACGGGATGAGCGGTGGCGCGTTGCGAAGTAGGCGTCGCTTTCTTCAGGGGGAGACTTGACGATGACCCCTTCAAGACTAACCTGACGGCCCAGTTTGTCCCAGTGAATGAGAGCGCTGGCCCGCGAATTGGACAGCAGTTCGCGCCCTTTGCGTGATTGGTAGTTGGTGTAAAACACCACGAACCCTGAATCAAAGTTCGCGTCTTTGAGCAGCACTATACGTGTCGAGGGATACGCGACGCCGTCTAAAACCCGCGCGCTCGTAATAGCCATTTTGTTGGGGTTTGGCGTGTCGGCCGTCGTCCACGATTCCTCAAGCCATGCGGACAGCATAGGCATCGGGTTTTTGGGCAGGGCTTTATCGAGCATGCTTGAGTCTCTCATTCCTGGTTATTCATGGCTTGGCTAATCACTGCGGTTTGACCGTTGTCGATGACTCTTAAGCTTAGTGTGCCAGGCTTGTCGGCGGTGAGTTCATTGGTGATTGGCCTGTAGGCGGCTAACAAATCGACTAGTGGCTCATCCTGACCGTCGTCGCCTAGTGCAAACGTGCCGAAATGCATAGGGATCATAACATCGCTGCGTAATTCGGCTGAGGCCTTCAGCGCTTCGGCAGGCGATAGGTGATTGCCTTGCATAAACCACCTGGGTAAATAGGCGCCGATAGGCATGAGGGCAACCTTAACGCGGCCAAGCCTGTTGTGAATATCTTCAAAGTGCTTTCCGTAGCCCGTGTCGCCTGCAAAAAAGACGACCGCCTGGTGGTTTTGGCGCAATACAAAACTACCCCACAGGGTGCGATTTGTGTCGAGTACTGTTCGTTTGGACCAGTGTTGAGCGGGTGTCATGGTTAGATCCAGCGATTCGCTTAGGCTTACGCGTTGCCACCAGTCGAGTTCGATTACGTTTCCGATGCCGACTTTGGCGAGGTTGTCGCTGTTGCCAAGTCCTACAATAAAGCGTGGTCGGTCCCGCTCAAAAAGGCGCCGCAGCGTGGGTAAATCCATGTGATCGTAATGCGAGTGACTGACGAACACAGCATCTATCGGGGGTAAGTCTTCAAACCGGATGCCGGGTTCGCGGAACCTCGACGGACCAAAGCGTCCAAATGGCCCCACGGAGTTTGACCAAACAGGATCTGTCAGCACATTGACACCAGCGATTTGAATCAACAGCGTTGAGTGATTCACAAGCGTAATTCTCAGGTTGTCGTTCTCGCGGTCTACCAGGCCACTCGCCTGCCGGGTGGCTCTGTGTTCCCACGGTCCGGGTCGACGGTTCATACGCCATTTAAGAAGGTCGGCCGCTTTTTTTTCTTCATAGCTAATCGACGTGAATGTGGTGCCGTTAAAGCGCTCGGTTGTCGGACCTGCGTACGCAGGCCTCGTTGTGGCGTCATACACAAGCCCTAGAAGACCGATGCCAAGTAAAGAGATAACGACTAGTTTCAACCAACGCATACGTTTCAAACCACGCAATGTCCGCCGCTGCGGCGTGGGTCGGCAGCGGCGACAAGGTCGCTCCCCGGGGTGTGCAAGGTTGCACCCACGCCACCAAAAAACATAGAAGGTTCGGCAAATTCACGTGTGGGCAGTGATACGTCGCTTACATCCAGACCGCGTTCGTACGCTATGCGCGGATCGCCGTCGTTAATTTCCACGTGCAGTCTCGGTCTGGCTATGGAGCGATCAAGAGAAAGCCCTTCACGCATGAAGTTATTCAATGTGCATAACAGTGCACTGGTAATGCGGTCGGCACCCGGTGAGCCAATGGACAATACGCGGCCGTCGGAATGTCGCCCGGTAGTAGGTGCCATGTTGGACGCCAAACGCATGCCAGGAGGGCCCGCGTTGAGTCCTTTGCGGTTGAGTTCGATCTCGCCCAGGCAATTGTTCATCCAGATGCCGGTTCCCGGTGGCATTACTCCCGCACCGTAACCGGAAGACATGGTAATAGAGCAAGCAAGGCCATTACGATCGACGGCCGACGTGTGCACAGTCGATGGGGCGGGCCTTGCCAACGGGACAGATCCACTCAGTGCAAGTGTAAGCAGGGCTTGCGTGTCTTCGGCCAGTGTATTGCTGTAGTCGAGGTGACGCAGGCGGTGCATTAACACTCGATGTTGAATGTCAGCAATGAGGGTGGTGAGCGCTTTACTCCATCCTTCTTGCGAATCTTTGGCGCGTTTCAGAGCGTTGTCCGGATGGGTCAGGAGTTCCAGCATGGCAACGAGACTCACACCACCCACCGCAGGCTCGGGGTTCGTAGCGAGCGTCCAGCCGTTGTGTTCAAACCCCAGAGGTGTGCGACTGACTACCTCGTATTCGGCCAGATCTTTGGCTGTCATCACGCCAGAGTTTGCTTCAGAGTCAGCGGCGATAAGTTTTGCAAGATCGCCCCGGTAGAACGTGTCGACGCCCTGCGAGGCGATGGCTTCGAGACTCTCGGCTAGCCGGTCAACAACGACTGGGTCGCCCACGCTCTTGAGCCGGCCGTTGGTGTGTAGAGGTTTGTAGCTTTGCGGTAACCATCCGTAGACGCAGTCGTGCGAGTATTGTAAATAGTTGTGTGATGCAGGTGACAGTGGGAAGCCTTGGGATGCGCTGTATAGCGCAGGTCCAAACAGTTCTTTCCACGGCAAGTGGCCATAGCTTGATGAGGCTTTGTCGTATGCGCCGAGCCCCCCGGGTGTGCCGACCGAGCCGTGGCCCACAAACGTTGAGACACCGCCGCCATAATCCATAGTGACTTCCCAGGCGCCTGTGCCGAGACGCTCGGGGGCGATTCCTCGTCCGGGCATTTCGATATTGCCATCAAACGTGACAGGGCGTCCTTGCGAGGGCCAAATGGTGATGAAACCACCGCAGCCGAGAGAGCAAATACCAGGTTCGGTTGTTATCGCAACGAGCGAAGCTGCAATGGCCGCGTCAACGGCGTTGCCGCCGGCCCGGGCAATTTCGCCACCGGCGTCGGCAGAAAGTTGGGTGCTGGACGCTATGGCTACGCGAGACATGAAACACTGCGCTTTGGGAGTATGGTCATGTCCGTGATCATAGCAAAACGCAGCGTGATCGGACCGGAAAGTGAAGTAGTTACTGGTCGTGCACGATAAGCTGGGGTACCTTCGTAAATTCCAGGGTTGGAGTAACAGAATTTATGCCTGCAATAGAAGTCAACGGCGTCATGCTCGACTATGCCGACGAGGGTGAAGGCGAGCCTATGGTCATAGTACACGGGCTCGGCTCCAGCCACCGCGACTGGGAAGACCAGGTAACGCTATTGTCGCAACACTTTCGGGTAGTGGCTCCCAGCATGCGAGGATTCGGCGAGTCTGAGAAAGGTCACCCTAGCCTTTCGGTGAAAACCTGGTCAGAGGATCTGCTGGCCCTTGCCGATCACTTCGGATTTGATACGTTTCACCTGATGGGCTTTTCGATGGGCGGGGCTATCTCGTACCAAACGGCCGTTGATCACCAGCAACGCCTACGCTCGTTAACCATCATTAACAGCCTGCCCAGTTTCGAGTTGAACGAATGGTACAAGCACATGATGGTGTTGTATCGCATATCCATGGCAAAGGTTGTGGGCATGAAGCGGCTCGCCCGATTTGTGGCCAAGCGCGTGTTTCCAGAAGAACATCAAGCCGATTTGCGTCGACTCATGATTAAGCGGCACGAAAACAATGATCAGGACAGCTACGTCAAAGCTGTGCAGGCCCTCGCGGGCTGGAGTGTCGCCGATCGCATCAATCAGCTTAAACTACCGGTGTTGGTGCTGGCCGCAGACCAGGATATGACGCCTATAGAGGACAAGCTCGTTTATCTTGAAGAGATGGGTAACGCTCGTCTTGAAGTTATTCGCAACAGTCGACACGTGTCTCACATCGATCAGGCCGAGATCGTCTACGGACTTGTTCGCGATCACGTATTGTCCGTTGAAGACGATCCGCTAAGGTAGAAGTGTACTGGTTAGACAGTGCAGTTGTGTTGGCTGTCATTGCACCTACGCTGTACGGTGAAACGAAAACACTTTTGAATCGATGCGCAGAACCAGCGTGTTACTCGTTGCACGTATCACCGTAAACTGACCTCGCGATTCTGCCATGGCCTGTTCAATTTGTCCGTCGGCGAAGCGGTTTTTCTGCGCTTTGACGGCAAGTTCAACAGCGCGACCGTTACGTTCCCACGTGCCGCACATATACTGACGTTCGAGAGTCGTTGCGCTGCGTTGGTCCAGAATAAACTTGCCACCGGATTCAAAGCTCAGGCTGGTCAGGCCACCTTCCACCGAAGACGCAGACCAGGCACCTATCAATTGTTGATCATGATTGTGTTCTTCGTCCTGTGCAGCTGCCATTGAAGCGGGGATACTTAACAAACAAACGACGAAAACCTGTAGTAATAAATTGCGCACGGTGTTACTCCTTAAGTGTTGATCACACTTTATCCAAGCGCTTCATCCAGTGCTGTGATGGATTCACGTTTTACTGTGCTTTAGCCTATGTAGGCAGTGTTTTTATGAGCTTCGTCACGTTTTCAACGTTGCCGTTGACACTTTTTTAAAGTCGATTTAACAGAAGCGGAAGGCAAAAAATTTTATGTAACTTCACTATGTAAAACGCTGCGCAACGTGTGATTTTTTAGCCAGTGATCAAAGTCTCATTTTGGTTTCGAACAACTGCAGAAACGCAATTAGAGGTGACGAGTTAACTAACCAAATGTGCCCATCTGGATCGAATTGGTTATTCGATCCAGTGCGCCAGACTCGTCGGCAAAAGCCATTATGACAACCGCTGTTGCTATTGCGCCGAGAACGGCAAATGCGATTTTCCAGAAACTGTACGGGCGTTCACCGCGAACTTTACCAGTGCGCCCATTCACGACGAAACGATAGGTTTTCTCACCAAAACGAAAGCCGGCGGACCACACCGGCAGAAGTACATGTTTGAAGGTGGTGTTGGAGTGGCGCGTATCGGCGTGGTGAATGCGCTGGTGGTCACCACCAATGTCGTGAGCTATATCGTTACGGATAATGCTGTCCATGGCGTCAACGGCCACATCGAAGCCCTGGTCAACGTCGACCTGATAGATCTCGCTTTGGAACCCGCTCAAGTACTTTTCGTTATAAGGAGTCAGGTTTTCAAGATCCCACGGCAGCAAGCTGTCGGTGATTTTGCGCGGCAACGATTTGGTGGCACCTACCAGTACGTCGTCGAAAAAGCGCCGCACGCGACCGCGTACAGGGCGCCAGCGAATTTTCCTTACCATACGTGTCCGTCTTACGCGCCGACCATTCTCAACGCTCGTATAGGTCTGGGGCACCATATAGGCATCACCACGCTGGCCTACATATTGGGTATTGGTTTGGCTGTCGTATGTCCAGAAAGGAACATAGACGCCAGAGAGTCCGGCGTCTTTTCGTGCATGCCTCTTCATTTTGCCAGGAGCAAACCAGAGTCCTTTCATCCAGCGTTTGAACTGGTCTTCGGCCTGTTGTTCGGTAATCAGGAACGGCAGTAGCGATTTAGGCTTAATGTGCTTGGCGCTGCCGGTACCTTCAACGATAGGTGTGCCACAAAACGGACACTCGCCTGAATGCACGTGTTTATCGAAATCGAACTCTGCGGCGCACGACGCGCATTGTGTAGACGGTCGTTCTGACGCGGGACCGGCTATTGACAGCCAGTTCAGCGCTTCTTCGAGATCGTATTCCTGGATTAGGCCTTCGGCCCGGTCGATGGGCGTGCGATGGGTGCAGTACTCGCACACAAGCTCGTTTGAGCCAGGTTCGAAAGTAACCAGGGCTCCACACTGCTCGCACGGAAACCGCCGCACCTCACCCGAGTCAGGCGCCTGTGCTAGACGTGCAGGCGCCACGAGTTTTTCGGGCTGGCGCCAACGCCAGGCAGACATGCGCTACGCCTCGCTCTCTTTGGCGAGTTGTTTCACGAAACTATGCGGAAGGCAGAGGAGGAGGCTGATGACTAAACAGCTCGTTGAGCTCAGCCTGGTTTTTGGCCGCCTGCCAATCAGCTTGTCCGTGCGTCCACACCAACGACTCTGCTGCCAAGTCGCCTGTCGAGACTTTATTGCTCATCCCAGCCAGCGTAAAGGGACCGGTCTGATGGCCGTTCACAGCGACGTAAAACTTCGCTTCAACCGGTATGCGGGGCGGACCTGCAAGAGCGCCGCTGCCGGATGCGCCGAGCGATTCGCTCATGCGGTTCGCAATGGCGATACCCATGCCGAGTCCGACACCGTCGGAAGCGCCGCCACCTGGGTTCGAGGCCGCCATAGTCATGGCTTCGGCCGCCTGGAAGTCGGCGTATTCACGCAGCCCTCCGACCATACCCATGCTCGTGCGCTTGTCGAGTGCTTTTTCCACTTCCGGTGGAAGCGAAATATTTTCGACCAGCATGCGCGTAAGCTGAATGCCGTATTCCGCAAACTCAGGTGCGATTTTTGCCGTTACGAACGTACTCAGGTCGTCGTAGTTAGCGGCAAGGTCCAGCACTGGAATTTTGCATTCACCCAGTGCACTGGCAAACCGGGACAATATCAAATTGCGTAGCTGACTTGTAATTTCATTGGTCGTGTAGTGGCCGTCGGTACCGACCACTTCGCGTAAAAACGCGACAGCATCGAGCACGCGAATTTCGTACGTGCCAAACGCGCGAAGACGAACGGCTTCGAACTCTTTGTCACGCAGCATGATCGGGTTTTTAGTGCCCCACTTCAAATCGATAAAACGTTTGGTGTTGAAAAAATACACTTCCGCTTTAAACGGGCTTTCAAAACCGTGTGGCCAGCCTTGAACCGTCGACAACACAGGCATGTT
>QIGP01000269.1 GCA_003228965.1 Gammaproteobacteria bacterium | reverse complement strand
ACAAGCTGACGCAACCCCCAGGCGCTGGTTGGGCTAAATCCGGTAATGATGACGCGCCCATCGCACACGAGCACACGCTGTACTTCGCGAAGCACCTGGTGAGGGTCGTCGTGTTGCTCCAGGGTATGAGGCAAAATCACCGCATCTACAGAATCGCTGGCTATTGGAAGCTCATCGGACCGACCGACCACGTCAACGCCCTCTTTGGCCTGGGCGCACAAAACACTGTGTCTTAACGTTTTGCTGTGCTGCACAAATCTCTGACTGTCACCCCACGTGCCGACTTGCAGAAGCTGAAAACCGAAGGCCTGCTCCAAAGTCTGGGCGAGAATGCGCTCCTCAAGCTCGAGTAAGCGCTGACCGACCGGCCCTTCAAGCCAAAGGGACGCTTTTGCGGAGGGGTCTGGGGAAGTTGGCGAGTCCATGCTCTATAGAATACCCGCTTTAGGAGGCGTATGTCTTATTTTGCGCAAGCGGTTTTTCTGGCCGGGGTTTTTGCGTACGATGTTGGAATTAATTCTTACCTTCTGCGCCTGGCTTCGCTGCGCGCATTTCAGGAATCTACTAAAATCACCCGTGGGAGTTCCCTAACAGATGATGCACCTGTACAACCGTGTAAGCCGCCTTGGAAACTACGCTCCGCTTTGCGGGCTTGGTCTGGGACTTGTGCTGACATTCTCTGGCGCGTTTCAATCCGCAGCAGCCGATTCAGCTGGACCCACTACGACAGTCTCTACACCCGTCATCACACACTCAATTGGCAGCGCTGCGGAAATACCGGTTTACAGCCTTCTCGACAGCATCAGTAATGAGTTCTACATTCCGGTAGAACTGAATTCACGCACACAGTCCCAACTAGACTGGTACGCGCGAAACCCGGAATATCTTAAACGCGTGTTCGAGCGATCCAAACGGTACCTGCCACACATCGTAGGTGAGCTAAGAGCACGCGGCATGCCGATGGAACTGGCGCTGCTTCCTGTCGTGGAAAGCGCTTTCGATCCATTCGCATACTCACACGGTCGCGCTGCGGGTCTTTGGCAGTTCATACCCGCCACGGGCAAAATGTTCAAGCTAAAGCAAGACTGGTGGTACGACGGTCGCCGCGACCCCGTTGATTCCACGCGCGCTGCGCTCGACTATCTTCAACACCTGTATGAGCGAGTTGACGGTGACTGGTTGCTAGCGGTAGCGGCATACAACTCGGGAGAAGGTCGTGTCCGCAGTGCCGTGCGTAAAAACCGCAAGGCTTCCAAACCGACCGATTTTTGGAATCTAAAGCTGCCGCGGGAAACACAGGCGTATGTGCCGAAACTTCTTGCCATCAGTCACTTGGTTAAGAACTACTGGCAATACAACATCGAGCTGCCGTTCGTATCGAGCGCGCCGTATTTTGCCGAAGTAAACACAGGCAGTCAGATTGACCTGGCGCTGGTTGCCGACCTGGCTGGGGTTGACGTACAGGAAATATATCGACTAAATTCCGGTTACAACCGCTGGGCCACGTCACCTAACGGCCCCCATCGACTCATGGTTCCTTTCGAAAGCGCAAGTTTGGTTCAGCACAAACTGGACCAACTACCGGCCACGGAACGCGTGAGCTGGAAGCGCCACAAAATTGCCGACGGGGAGAGCTTAAGTACGCTGGCCAGTAAATACAGCACTACCGTATCCGCGCTGAAGTCGGCCAACAATCTGCGCAGCACTTCTATTCGAGCTGGCAAGCACTTACTCATTCCGGTGAGTAGCAAAGAACATGCAAGCTACAGTTTATCAGCAGACATGCGAGAGCGCCGTATCCTCAACCAGGGCGGGTCGAACAACACGCGCTATACTGTGAAACGTGGCGACTCTTTCTGGAGCATCGCGAAGCAACACGGAGTAGGCACTCGCCAACTGGCGCGCTGGAACGGCATGGCACCCGGCGACACGTTGAGCGTGGGCAAAGAACTGATTATCAAGGGCGGCAGCAGTAAAGTTGGACGCAGCACCCAAGCCTCTTCAACAGAAGTCAGCCCCGACGGAACTCGCCGAAAAATTCGCTACACCGTGCGCCGCGGCGATTCACTGTCTAGAATCTCCTCGCGCTTCAAAGTAAGCGTTGCACAACTGAAGAAATGGAATAGTATAGGCGGCCAGCGCTACTTACAGCCTGGACAAAAACTAAATTTATATGTCGATGTCACCCAACAGTCGGGCGGCTAGCGGAGGTAACACATGGGTTTTCTAACCGGTAAACGCGCTCTTATAGTTGGTGTCGCCAGCAAGCGTTCAATCGCCTGGGGTATTTCAGAAGCGATGCATCGCGAGGGCGCAGAACTCGCCTACACCTATCAAAACGAAAAACTTCGCCCGCGCGTCGAAGCTCTGGCCGAGCAAACACAAAGCTCACTTTTGATGCCAATGGACGTTGCTGAAGACAGCGAGATTCGCGACGCTTTCGCAAAAATCCGGGAACAGTGGGACAGTATCGACATTGTGGTGCACGCGGTTGGATTCGCTCCACGCGACCAACTGGACGGCCGCTACAGTGAAGCTGTTACACGAGAAGGCTTTCGCATTGCGCACGACATTTCATCTTACAGCTTTAGCGCGCTGGCCAAACACGCCGCACCGCTGATGCGCGGTCGTCAAGCGAGCCTGCTTACCTTAAGTTATCTGGGCGCCGTTAAAGCTGTGCCCAACTACAACGTCATGGGCCCCGCCAAGGCAAGCCTTGAAGCCAGCATGCGCTTTTTGGCCAATGATCTTGGACCGGATGGAATTCGAGTTAACGCAATCTCGGCGGGCCCAATAAAAACGCTCGCGGCCGCGGGCATTGGCGGCTTTCGAAAGATGTTGCGCCACGTTGAAGAAACCGCTCCTATGCGACGCAATATCACGCTTGAACAAGTAGGCAACGCCGCTGCGTTTTTGTGTTCCGATCTGGCTTCCGGCATCACCGGTGAAGTTCTCTACGTAGACGGTGGTTACAACATGGTTGGTATGTCGTTTTAGACTGGCGCTCATTGTTGGGCGCACCAGACATACTGTAATCTCATCAATGCGAACCCGCGATGCGAGTGTGGCAATCTCTTTCAGGTTGGTGTGGGATTCAATCGCGGCTTACCCCTAAGTAAGTTTAGTCTCTTCACCCTCAAGCCTTGCCACAATCACAGCGCAACAGGCGTCACCAAACACGTTAGTAGATGTACGCGCCATATCGAGCAGTCGATCGGTAATAAACAGAACACCAATGGCTTCAGCGGGCATGCCAACCGCAACCAGGATTATCGTGATCGCCACTAACGATGCGGCGGGAACGCCAGCCACGCCAATGGAAGTCAACAGCGCCGTAATCACAATAATAAACTGGACGAATATGGTCAGTTCCAGTCCATACGCCTGAGCTAGAAAAATCACCGCAACACATTCGTAGAGCGCCGATCCGTTCATGTTAACCGTCGCCCCTAACGGCAGAACAAAGCTCGACACTTTTCCTGATACGCCCGCATTGTCTTTTGCACAGTCCATAGTGACTGGAAGCGTTGCAGACGACGACGCGGTCGAAAACGCCGTAGCCAGCGCTTCGGCCATAGCGGGAAACATTTTGTAGGGTTTAACACCTCCAACAAACTTAAGCAGCAACGGCAGCGTAACTAGCATGTGAATCAGAAGTGCCGCCAGAACAACGCCCGCAAAGACAAGTAGCGGCTGTAATAGCGAAGCTATCGCTTCGATGCCCCCGGCTTTTTCTTCCAGGTCTTTAATTTGTTTTGCGACAACTGTGGCAATGAGCCCAAACACGCCCAGTGGCGCAATTTTCATAACAAGGTCGGTGATCAGCATCATGACCTTATTGATCGCGTCCCAAAATTTGAACAGATGTTCAGCGTATGTATGCTCCAGACGAGTCATGAAAAAGCCAAAGAGAATACTAAAGAAAATGAGAGCCAGTAACTGGCTGTTGTCACCGGCAGCATCGACAACATTGCTAGGCACCATGCGAACAAACACGTCCACAATGTCACCCCAGCCTTTTCCGCCAACACTCGATTCAACAGACTCCGTACTTGCGGAGAGGCTTAGCAGTTCCTTCACCGGCTCCCCTTCACTGTCGAGACCGGGCTGGACAACATTGACAAGGACCAATCCAACGAGAATCGCAGCCATGGTAGTAATGACGTAGAACGTCACCGTCTTCAGACCCAAGCGCCCAATGTGCTCGCCACTACCGAGCCCGGCAACGCCAATGATGATAGATGACACCACCAACGGGACAATGATCATTTTCAACGCATTAATGAACACCTTGCCGATGAATTCGTAGACAACAAGGCCCTGCTGAAAAAGATAACCGGCAAATCCAGCAATAAGAATGGCAATCAGTATCTGCCAGTGAAGTTTTAATCGCATCTGATATTAGTCCTGGAATGTGAGCCTGAAGATTAGAATAGCAGAGAAAACCCAATTGGGCGTACGCGCGCCAAGAAGGCCGCCGAGGAGCGCTGCCACCAGGCGCGTGTAGTCTTAGATAGTTCGCGTGAACGATGAGAAGCTGTTTTCAGTTGGCCCTAACGAAAAAAAGCGGCTTGCGCCGCTCTTTCAAAGTTACCGTGTTCGCAGCTGATCGGCTTTGATCTCTATGTCGGCCAGCTCACGCAGGCTTGCGATATAGGCCGCCAGCTCCATGTTGGCATTGGCGCGCGCAATATCTTGTATTTGCGCTTCGTCCAGCGCAGCGCCTGCCTCAATACTTTGCAGTTCATATAGGTAGTAGTCGCCGTTAGGCAGTGACACACCACCGTAGACCGGGTCGTCACCGTTCAAAGAAGCCGCAAACAACGCTCTTTTTGCGGAAGCCGCCAACGACTGATCAAGTCGCGAAATTTCTTTGGCTTCGGAAACAGACAGATTCTCAAGTTCCGCAACTTCTTCAACCGAAACTCCGGATGCGACCTTGTTCAGCATATCGGCGCCAAGCGCTGCCGTTTGCTCCGCCGCCAACTCGCTTTTCAAACGCGCTTCAATGCGAGGACGCACCTCGTCAAGAGTCATGGTACGCGCAGGTCGGTGTTCGTTGAGTCTCAGGTAAACAAATTTGCCGTCGAGCTCAACAGAGTTGCTGTTAAGTTTGTCGTTAAGCACTTGCTGAGAAAACGCGACTTCGCGCACGGCAGGGAAAGTGGCAATGCCCGTTCCGCCGTTGCGAGTAAACCAGGTGGCTTGCTGAACTTCGACATCAGCCACTTCAGCAGCTGAACTCAGACTGTCGTCGATGTCGTAAACAACCTCGTCGATTTCATCAACAAAGTCGCTAAGTTTATCCAGTGCAGCACCTTCGCGCAGTTCTGCTTCGATTCGCGCGCGCACTTCTTCAAACGGCTTGGGCTCGTTACCACGAATGCCCTCAACCCGAATGACGTGGTACCCGAAACGGGTTTTGATAGGCTCACTAACCTGATCGGTCGTCATGGAAAACAGCGCATCACGAAACGGACCTACATAGCCTTCGCCACTGTTCCAACCTAGCTCACCGCCGGAAGGTTTTGATCCGGCATCATCAGAATGTTCTTTAGCAAGCTCAGCAAAGTCTTCGCCTGCGATAATGCGCTCGCGCAAGGCCTGCGCCTCACTGAGAGCTGTCGCGTCATCACGATCGTCGTTAACCGCAATCAAAATGTGCCGGGCGTTGCGTTGTTCAGGGCTTGAGTATTCGTCTGCGCCAACACCTTCTTCGTAGCGACTGCGCATATCTTCTTCATTGACAGTGATTGCAGCACCAATAACGTTGGGATCCAATTCAATGTAGTCAATCTTGACCATTTCTTCGGTGAGGTAGTCGCTTTGATTTATATCGTAGTCGGATTGAATCGCTGAATCTTCAACCGTAACCTCTGACAGCAGCTTGGCTACAGGCACACGTAATTCACGCACGGTGCGTTTTTCGCTTTCCAGTTTGCCGCGCTTAAGAGCTTCATCTTTGGTCACAAACGAAGAGCTGACAAAGCCTTCAGAGAGTTGTTGTAGCACCATCGATTTGCGGAAATCGTTAAACAGACCATCGGACGACATGCCGTTTCGGTTAGCCAAAAACTCAAACTGTGCGGAGTTAAATTCACCGTCGAGCTTGAAGGCATCGAGATCCCGAATGGCGCTCATAACTTTGCCGTTGGAAACGCTATACCCTTCTTCCTGAACGTGCTGGTGCAACAATTCGTTACGCACGAACGTGTCGATCACATTGTTCTTAAGTTCAGTTTGGGTAATTTCAGGAATACCGTTCGGATAAAATTCCTGGAAGCGCTGAATTTGCTGATTGTAGGCGTTGGCAATCAGGCCGTTGGACACTTCTTGACCATTGACCTTAACTACGGGCTGATTGGCACCAAACTGAAAATCGATGCCCCAAATTGCGAAGGCAAGAATAAGTAGTCCGAGCATCAGGAGGGCGCCGAAGCCGGTCGCACTGTCGCGAATTTTTTGTAGCATAATTGTGCGTTCCAAATCTAAAAGTGAGTCGACGCTCTCAGGGCGTCTCGAAGCCCGGTAGTTTAGCCTTTTGCGGCGTTCTGCTCTAGTGCGAAAGCAATAATTCACCATAACCTTCGTTTACGAGCCAAGTTCGAAGGGCCACACAGGCCACAGTCTGTCGCCTCCCCTCATGCACTTTTAGGCCGCTAAGCCGGCTGTGTTTCGGCGTCTGGCCCTGGAATGCGCGCAACAACGTCACTTGCGCAACCTGTCGGACACCATCAGGAAGGCACCGAGCCGTCTCAGAGACTGTTTGACTTTGGAACATGAAAGCAGCCGACCCACACGGTTTGTGCGCGATACGGTCAGATTTTTTTGCCCGTTGAAACAGGCTATAAGAGACTGGAGGAGTACTAAATGTGGCCCAACGGCCTTTGGTAGTTCAGCCAAGAAACAGAGCGCCTACCAGGCGCCCTGTTCAATTGGCGGAGTGGACGGGACTCGAACCCGCGACCCCCGGCGTGACAGGCCGGTATTCTAACCAGCTGAACTACCACTCCTTCTTTAATGGTGGGTGCTGAGGGGATCGAACCCCCGACCTACGCCTTGTAAGGGCGCCGCTCTCCCAGCTGAGCTAAGCACCCAGTCTCTACATCGAAGGCGCGCTAGTTTACGGCATCTTTTAATGCTTTACCAGCCTTAAAAGCAGCTGCTTTACTGGCCGGTATATGAAGGGGTTCACCCGTCTTTGGGTTGCGACCTGTTCGAGCCTTCCGGTCACGAACAACGAAGCTGCCGAAGCCTGCAATACTAACAGTTCCGCCATTCCCCAAAGTACTTTTGATACTGTCAAAAACAGCATTTACTGCATCTGTGGCATTGGTTTTAGCCATGTCCGCGTCGGCCGCAACCGCGTCAATCAAATCACCTTTATTCATGATCCGGAGTCTCCTTTGATTCCATGTTTCGCGCAGTTACTCACTGCGACATAAAACGTACTTGTGGCGACAGCCACCGTGATCTACCTGATCAATGCGTTTTGCCCGTGCCCGCATCGAGCGTTCTAGCTGAGCCTAATGAGGTCGAACAGTATCCGATGTTCCTTTCGACGATTTCTTTTTAGAGCCGGAGCGCTTTTGACCCGCCTTGCCCGTTACCGGTGCATGTGACAAGGCAATTTCTGCTACCTGATCAAACCATTTAACCGGAATTATTTCCAGATGTCCTTTAATGTCATCGGAAATCTCCACCAGGTCTTTTTCGTTCTCTTCGGGAATGATAACGGTATTAATGCCCCCGCGGTGCGCAGCCAGCAGTTTTTCTTTAAGCCCACCGATGGGTAACACTTCGCCGCGCAGCGTAATTTCACCTGTCATGGCAACGTCGGCGCGTACCGGCGTATTGGTCAGCGATGAGACCAAAGCTGTGCACATACCAACACCAGCGCTCGGACCGTCTTTAGGCGTAGCACCTTCAGGCACGTGCACGTGAATGTCGTGAGTAGCGTAGAAGTCGTCGGCCAGGCCAAGCGTTTTTGCGCGACTACGCACTACGGTCATAGCGGCCTGAATAGATTCCTGCATGACGTTACCAAGCTGGCCCGTTTGAATCAGCTTGCCTTTGCCTGGAACGTTCGCGACCTCAATGGTTAAAAGTTCACCACCCACTTCAGTCCACGCAAGTCCTGTAACTTGACCCACTTGATTATGCTCTTCGGCAAGTCCAAAACGAAATTTGCGCACGCCGAGATACTCGTCGAGCGTCGTGCTATCGACCAACACGGGCGTCTTTGGCTTTTCAAGCAGTAATTTCTTAACTACTTTCCGGCATATTTTAGACACTTCGCGCTCAAGACTACGTACGCCCGCCTCGCGGGTGTAGTAGCGAACAATGTCGAGAAGACTCTCTTCAGCAATTTCAATTTCACCGTCTTTAAGTCCGTTTTGCTTCAACTGCTTCGGTACAAGGTAGCGTCGCGCAATATTAGTTTTTTCAATTTCAGTGTAACCCGGTAATCGAATCACTTCCATGCGATCGAGCAATGGTGCGGGAATGTTCAGGCTGTTAGCCGTACACACGAACATGACGTCCGACAGGTCGAAATCGACTTCAAGGTAATGATCGTTAAACGCTGAATTTTGCTCAGGGTCGAGCACTTCAAGCAGCGCAGACGACGGATCGCCACGGAAGTCCATCGACATCTTGTCGATTTCGTCTAGTAGGAACAGCGGATTGCGCACAGCCACTTTTGACAGGTTCTGCACAATCTTGCCCGGCATGGAGCCAATGTAGGTACGACGGTGACCACGAATCTCGGCCTCGTCACGCACACCACCAAGGGACATCCGCACGAATTTTCGATTCGTAGCTCGCGCTATGCTCTGACCGAGAGACGTTTTGCCGACGCCCGGAGGACCCACTAAACACAAAATAGGACCTTTCAGCTTGCGTACGCGCTGCTGTACCGCGAGGTACTCGAGAATGCGTTCTTTGACCTTCTCAAGACCGTAGTGATCTTCTTCAAGAACCTTTTCAGCTTTGGTCAGTGAGCGCGAAATTTTGGTGCGCTTGGACCAGGGAGCCTTGACCAGCCAGTCGATGTAATTGCGAACTACGGTCGCTTCTGCCGACATGGGCGACATCATTTTGAGTTTATTGAGTTCCGAGCTTGCTTTCTCGACGGCTTCATCGGACATACCAGCTGCTTCAATGCGGTTTTCAAGCTCTTGCAATTCGTTAGGCGAGTCTTCCATTTCACCAAGCTCTTTTTGAATCGCTTTCATTTGCTCGTTCAGATAGTACTCGCGCTGGCTCTTTTCCATTTGCTGTTTAACGCGACCACGAATGCGCTTCTCGACCTGCAGCAGGTCAATTTCGCCTTCGATAAGCCCCAGCACCATCTCAAGCCGGGGCTGAGTTTCACTGGTTTCAAGAACCTGTTGCTTAATGTCTACACCTAAAGACATGTGCGCAACAATGGTGTCGGCAAGCCGACTGCTGTCGTCAATGCCAGACAACGAGGTCAGCACTTCAGGTGGTACTTTTTTGTTCAGTTTTACGTACTGCTCAAACTGCGACACGACTGAACGCGACAGTACCTTGAGCTCTTGCTCAGAGGATTCGGCGGTGTTTTCGATGGCTTCCACTGTAGCAGTGAAATAGTTGTCGAGCTCAAGGTCGATCAAACGCACACGGCGCTTTCCTTCCACCAACACCTTATCGGTGCCGTCGGGCATTTTCACCAACTGCAAAATGTTCGCCAGGGTGCCAACGCGATAGACGTCTTCTTCGCCTGGATCGTCGGTGTCGGCTTGTTTTTGAGCCACGAGCACAATTTGCTTGCCTTGATCGACGGCTTGCTCGAGCGCCAGCTTGGACTTCTCACGACCCATAAAAAGAGGAATGACCATGTGGGGATACACGACAACGTCGCGCAGAGGCACAACCGGCAGGCTGCCTTCTGGAATCGGCGTTTCGGATTTGCTGGTTATGTCAGACACTGATTATTTCCTTTTTAACGCTTGCGCGCCCGGCAGGTGAAGTATACGCCCAAAAGACGCCAATTCTTACGTGCCGATTGGGCACGCCTTGGAAAAGTACACGTGTTGACTAAATATCAGAGCCCGTCGGCCGCTGCAAGTTTTCATTGCTTGCAGCTAAGTCTTCGGATTCGTAAATTATGTATGGCGCGTTCTCGCCCGTCACCACTGACTCATCTACCACGACTTTTGTGGCATTAAGCATATCGGGTAAGTCATACATGGTGTCGAGAAGTACGTTTTCAAGTATGGTCCGCAGCCCGCGTGCACCGGTCTTGCGTTCCATCGCGCGTTTGGCAATTGCCCGTAGCGCGTCTTCGCGCAACTCAAGCTCCGCGCCTTCCATTTCAAATAGACGACGGTACTGCTTGGCGAGGGCATTTTTAGGCTCAACCAAAATAGTGACCAAAGCGTCTTCATCGAGCTCTTCAAGCGTAGCCACGACCGGTAAACGCCCTACAAACTCGGGAATTAGACCAAACTTTATTAGATCTTGTGGCTCGGTGTCGTGAAACACTTCACCGATGTTAATGTCGTCTTCACTGCCTTTAATTTCTGCATTGAAGCCGATGCCGCTCTTTTGAGACCGGTTAAGAATAATTTTCTCAAGGCCCGCAAAGGCCCCACCACAAATAAACAATATATTAGAGGTGTCGACCTGCAGAAATTCTTGCTGAGGGTGCTTGCGCCCGCCTTGAGGAGGTACTGATGCCACGGTACCTTCAATTAGTTTCAGTAAGGCCTGCTGCACACCTTCGCCCGACACGTCGCGGGTAATAGAAGGATTGTCGGATTTACGCGAAATCTTGTCAATTTCGTCAATGTAAACAATGCCGGTTTGCGCTTTGTCGACGTCGTAGTCGCACTTCTGCAGCAGCTTCTGAATAATGTTTTCAACGTCTTCACCGACATAGCCCGCTTCAGTAAGCGTGGTGGCGTCGGCAATGGTGAACGGTACATTTAGCAGGCGAGCCAGCGTTTCAGCCAGTAGCGTTTTACCGCAACCGGTGGGACCAATGAGCAATATGTTGCTCTTGGACAATTCAACGTCACCTTTGCCTTTATCGGTGCGTCGTGATTGAAGTCGTTTGTAGTGATTGTAGACAGCCACCGAAAGCACTTTCTTGGCACGCATTTGGCCAATTACATACTCGTCGAGTGTCGCCTTGATTTCGTGTGGAGTAGGCAGTTTGTCGTCGCCACCGTCAGTGCGCTCTTCAAGCTCTTCGCGGATGATGTCGTTACACAGCTCAACACACTCATCGCAGACAAAGACTGACGGGCCCGCAATCAGTTTTCGAACTTCGTGCTGGCTCTTGCCGCAGAAGGAGCAATACAGCAACTTGCCGTCTTCGCTCTTGCCTCGTGTGTCGTCGCTCATCCAGCGGTCTCCAGCTTCAATAGCATCGGCGCCCAATGCGCCTGCATACTTTTAATAATAGCGGCCTTACAAACGATTCGCAAAGAAAAACTGGTAGTGATTAGAATGTGTTTAATCACAACTATATGTTTTTTATGCGGTTATGCTATTCGCCGGAAGGTATTTCGGCACGCCGATCCAATACTTCGTCGATCAGGCCGTACTCTTTAGCGTTGTTAGCGTCCATAAAGTTATCGCGCTCGGTGTCCTTTTCAATCGTTTCAACCGACTGGCCCGTGTGTGTGGCCAGGATTTTATTCAATCTATCCCGAACCAAAAGGATTTCGCGAGCATGGATGTCGATGTCGGAAGCCTGACCTTGGTAGCCGCCCAGAGGCTGATGAATCATCATGCGGGAGTGTGGCAGGCAATAGCGCTTACCTTCTGCTCCGCCTGCCAACAGCATAGCGCCCATGCTGGCTGCCTGACCCAGGCAAATGGTACTAACGTCCGGCTTGATGAACTGCATGGTGTCGTAGACAGACAAACCAGCGCTAACAACTCCCCCAGGCGAGTTAATGTAGATACTGATGTCTTTGTCGGCGTTTTCAGATTCCAAAAATAACAGCTGGGCAACAACTAAATTGGCCATGTGGTCTTCGACTTGTCCAACCATAAAAATGACACGCTCTTTTAACAGACGAGAGTAAATATCGTAGGAACGCTCACCGCGAGCCGTTTGCTCAACGACCATTGGCACAAGCGTGTTCGCAGTTGGATTCAAAGGGCCGGAATTATTGTTGTGACTTGTCATCTGTCGCACTCCTGTCTGTGCCGCCGCAGAGGCGTAATTCGTATGTAAACCGTTAAGCGATCGTGTCAAGCAACCAGCCTATACTATCCGTTCATCGCCTCGTCGAAGGCCAGGACTTTCTCAGTCGCGTCGGCTTTCTCAATGAGCAATTCAACCACCTGCTCTTCCATAACCATCGCTTCAAGCTGCTGCATAACCTGCGGGTTGCTGCGATACTGCTTCATGACTTCGTCACTTTGTTCGTAGCTACCGGTAATGCTGGCCAGTTTTTCATCCACTTGCTCAGGGTTAACCGATAGCTCCTGGGTGGTAATCACTTCGTTAATCAAAAAGCGTAAACCCACGTGGCGTTTGGCCTGCTCCGTGTACATTTCAGCAGGCGGTAGTTGCGCAGTGTCGGTGACACCCATGCGTCGTCCGGTATCTTCGCGCATCGCCTCGGTCTCTTGTTCGACTAAGGCTTTAGGCAGTTCGAACGCATTCGCATCCCAAAACGCGTCGAGCGCGGCCTGGCGCCTGGCGCCACTGAGGCGATCTTTAAGTTCGCGCTCCATGTTATCTCTAACAGAATCCCGAAACTTCTCGACCGTACCGTCTTCAACGCCAAATTCCTTAATAAACTCAGCGTCCACTTCGGGTAACTCTTGAACTTCAATTTTATTGGCCGTTACCGCAAATACGGCGGTTTTGCCCGCAAGCTCTGCCGCCTGGTAGTTTTCAGGGAACTTTACATCGATCGACTTCTGATCGCCGACATTGAGGCCTTCGAGCCCTTTCTCAAGGTCGGGTAGCAACTGGCCGGCGCCGATCACAACAGGATAGTCGTCGGCTTTGCCGCCTTCGAACTCTTCACCGTCCAGCGTGCCGATAAAATCGATGGTGACACGGTCGTCGCGCGCTGCCGCAGCTGTGCCGTCAACCCAACCGGCCCGCTGTTTTCGCAGCGTTTCGACCATGGTATCCAAATCGCCGTCAGCCACGCTAGAGGTGGTGGTCTCAAGCTTCAAACCTTCAAGCTGCTTAATGCTGACTTCGGGGAAGACTTCAAACGTCGCGGTGTACTCAAGGTCTTTACCTTGCTCCATCGACGAAGGTTCGATGCTCGGTTGTCCGGCTGGATTAAGCTTTTCTTCCACCAGCGCGTCGCGGTAACTTGACTCAATCAAGTCGCCGAGTACTTCGCGGCGGACTTGCCCACCGAAACGTTTACGTATGACGTTAAAAGGCACTTTGCCTTTCCGAAAACCGTCGATGCGAGCGGTCTTACTCACGCCCTTCAGGCGTTTCTCAACTTCAGAGCTGACTTTATCGGCAGGAACCTGCACCGTCATTTTGCGTTCTAGCGTGCTTGTGGATTCAACAGAAACTTGCATGGTGTGTAACAACCTCTACGCCCGATCAAAACTCCCCACTTCGATCTCAGGCGCAAGATCGAAATGGGGTTATATGGTGCGAAAGGAGAGACTCGAACTCTCACGGGTTACCCCACTGGTACCTAAAACCAGCGCGTCTACCAATTCCGCCACTCTCGCATTTTATGTCGGTCGAGCGCAGTATAAACTACTGAGTCGACGCTCTATCAGAGGCGCTACCCGGACCGTTTGATCGAGACACAAAAAAGGCCACTTCTACAGCGGCCGTGTGCATCGAACCGGTTCCGGTTCGCCAGGCAATCGGACG
>QIGP01000392.1 GCA_003228965.1 Gammaproteobacteria bacterium | reverse complement strand
GGTTTTTACCGAAATAACCACCGAAAATCTAATTTAATACCATTTAGTTGTTCCAGCCACGGAGAATTCCAGAGTGCCTGTCCCTTTGCTTCCATGTCCCTTTGCTTGTTCCAGCCACGGAGAATTCCAGAGTGCCTGTCCCTTTGCTTGCTTTGCTTGCCTTTGCTTCCTTTGCTTTAAGCAATCGTATTATTAATCTTTACTTACGTGATTGCGTGTCAAACGATCGGAAAATAGATATCAACTGGTTGACACGTGCATAGCAATTCAATGCAACCGTCAGCTAAACTTCAACGCTCTCTCCAACGTGATTCAGCCGCGGCTGATCTTAATAGTTATCAAGCTTCGCAAGCTATCGAATCATAGTGTAACTTGACGTTTTAACGTCAAAACGTTAGAATGATGTCATGTCAGATCCACAAAAAAGAGCAACGGTCTATTTCGATCCGGCTGTCCATCAAGCATTACGGGTAAAATCCGCAGAGACTGATAGGTCTATGTCAGATTTGGTAAACGAAGCTGTGCAGTTAAGTCTTATGGAAGATGCGGAAGACTTGGAAGCTTATAAAAATAGGGTGGCTGAGCCAGATATGCCTTTTGCCGATGTTCTGAAAGAACTCAAGCAAAATGGCACGATATGAACTTTTAATAAAACCTTCGGCAGTAAAAGAGCTAAAGGCTATAAAAACAAGAAAAGATCGACAGCGTATCGCTAAAAAAATTCAAGGTCTCGCCGAGCAGCCGCGTCCTCCAGGTTGCAAGAAGCTGTCTGGCAATAATCTGTATCGAATTCGCCAGGGAAACTATAGGATCGTGTACGAGCTTCAAGATAGGAAGCTCATTGTAACCGTTATCAAAGTTGGCGATAGAAAGGAAATTTATCGTGCTAGATAATCGGGTAGCCGAGCGTCTCTAACCCCTCAGTCCCCTCAACACCCTGCACGCGGGTCCGCACAGGGCGTTTCCTGAAAATGTTTTAAAGTAAGCTGGCCGATTAGCTCCGACTTACCCCAATGCTGGTTTCTGCTTTTGCGCCAGTACTCCCAAACCCGGTCGGGCACGAAGTAACTGAGCTGCACAGGCTCCTCACTGATCTTCAGGTTCAGGCCTTCACCGTGTCCCAGCCATTACACTGGGCCTTTGACTACTATGCCGTCTGCTGACTTCTACTCAATCACCGCCGGAGTTACCCCCGATGGCGCTATCGGTTTCATTAGTTCGCTCTCTTAGTTTTATGATGTTCTTGTTCATCAGCTCGCAGTTTTGCGTCCGGCTTCCTTCAGACCGCCCCTCGCGGGTTGGCCCTTGCCCTTCGCTAGTAGTTATCGTCTAACCACAACATGGCTTTCGACGGTGATCTTTCTACAGGGGACTTACACCCCATTAGTTCAATGCCCATGCTGGGCGTACACAAACCAATGCAACCGACGGTTTTAGGTTTGTGTTTTTATAGTCGTAGTTCAGCCGCGGCTGATCTTAATAGTTATACCGCAGTCTGATCTTTCGAAAACGTTTTCTTTTCTTTTTCAAGCGTTGTTTCTTCAGCGTCCGACTGAGATTTAGTTTCAGTTCTATGATCTTAATAGTTATATCGCTTTTTCCCGAGTTTCGTAGCATTGACATATGCATATATTATGCACACACTCATAAATGAAGGTTGAATGGGATTCTGCCAAAGCCGTAAAGCAACCACTCGAAGCACGGAATTCGCTTCTCAGATGTGGAGCCTGCATTCTATGATCAGTTTGCTCTTTACAATGCCTGATACAAATTCAAACGCAGAAGATAGGTTCGTACTAGTTGGATCGGATGCTCTTGATCGAATTGTGTTTGTTTCGTATACCTATCGTGGAGAATCAATTCGTTTGATATTCGCTCGACCAGCAACGAGGCATGAACGAAAAGCTTATGAAGAAGGAATACGAATTTAGTGAGGCTAAACGAGGCCCTGTTATTAAGGACGTGGGTAAAACCCGAATTACAATCTATCTTGATGACGAAGTGATAGGTGCCTTCCGCGAACGCGCTGAGAAACTCGGTCGTGGATATCAAACCCTTATTAACGGCGCCTTACGTGATGCCGTCTCTGAAGCAGAGCCCCCAGTTGATGCTAAGACTCTTCGAAAGATTCTCCGTGAGGAACTCAAAAAAGTTGGGTAATCGACTTAACAAATCAATGCAACCGACGGTTTTGAGTTTGTGTTCTACTAGTCGTCGTCCAGTCACGGCAAATTTTAATGGCTATATGGCATAAAGACTGAAAGGATTGATTCGTATGAAAAAAAGAAAATTGTGGATTGTGACTTTCGTATTCGCCTTCTCCAGCTATTTGTTTTTTGCTCAGATATTTCCCGCAATGTTTTCGTTGATACCAACTGGAGTGCAGGTGGAAGGAGCTCAAGAGCCGGTTAGAGACGCTGTGCGCTGGCCATTTCAGCTCGTGGGCCTGGTGGCAGCAGGTGTAATACTAATTCAACCATTGATTGCGAAATTAAGAAAATAAATCATGCGGCAATATTGTTTGTTAAGCGCCCCGCCCCATAACAATGCAACCGACGGTTTCAGGTTTGTGTTCTTCTAGTCGTGGTTCAGTTGCGGCTGACCTTAATAGTTATATGGCATGAGTATTCTTAAACCCTATCGATTACTCAACGATCCGAACTTTGTTAATTCGTTTAACGATGCATTCGCTATGATGGAACTCGAAGTCTCCGATCACTTCGAACCAGGCAATGCCTATGCGCCAGCTTTGGTGAAGTTAAGAAGAGCTAGTCAACCATCCGCCAATTTCATCGTCCAATTTGATCGAGTCTGGTGGACAGATAGAATGAACTATGAAGACTCACGGATTTCGCTCAAACTAAATGGCTTTATGCTTACAGAAATAGATGTAACAGAGTTGTTACGAACCAAATTATCACTACCTTTGTCAGAATATATCGTCGGTGAACTTGCAGAGGCAGCGCAAAATGCCACATAATGAATAGATGCAATCGTCCGGTCTGGGTTTGCGTTTTT
Organism: Gammaproteobacteria bacterium; assembly: GCA_003228965.1. GTDB lineage: Bacteria > Pseudomonadota > Gammaproteobacteria > Steroidobacterales > SZUA-146 > SZUA-146. Next base: position 10,938 of record QIGP01000392.1, on the reverse strand, counting down.
TTAAGTCGTGGTTCAGCCGCGCTGATCATAATCGTTAGAGGTCTATCCAGAGGTGATATGTGGACTTTGTAGTAAACGAAGGAAAGTTCGACGATCTTCAGCCTTGGTTCGTAGGGGATTTCATTCTGACGGTTAAGCGAAGCCTCGAAGAAGGCGGACTATCTGAGGAAAGTATTAAAGACGTGTGCGGCACAATTGTTTTTAACGTTTGTGCCCAGCTCGATGGTTCATCAGCATTTGAGGTAGCAGGAAAGGTATACACGCCTGTACTGGCGTTCAGTGAAGATGAGAAAATTGCGTTCTATCCCGGATATAGTGCCAATTTACATGAGTATGTGTATGGAGTGTTGGACGAAATATTTGAAGACGACACATAACGAATCAATGCAACCAGCGGTTCCAAACCTGTGTTCTTATAGTCGTCATTTAGCCGCGGCCGACCTTGTGCAGCCTACTGCGGACCTAAACAAATCATGAAAATACGACAAACAGACTTATTCGGCATTCTAACTCTGGTAGGGATGACACTCACCACTACCAACAGCTATGGCGAAGCTGATCCAGTTTGGCTAAAGAGCTGGAACGAGAGTGCAAAGAGCCGACCCCTGATTTTGACGCCTAGTGGTAGAATTACAGCTGAGAAAGAACCGGGTAGTCCGTTGATCATTCACGGTCGGCTATTGAGCCCCGACGGAACATCGGCGAGTGGAGTTGTCGTGCACGCCTATCATAGAGACAACGACGGCTTCGAGTTCGGTCCTGGCGACCGTTCTCTCACGACCTGGAAACTCCAGGGTTGGGTAAAAACGGACGACGATGGGCGCTTCGAATTCCAAACTATTCGACCGGCTCCCGATCACCTTGGCAGGGAAGGGTCTCATATTCACTTCACGCTTGACTCTGCCAACTTCGGACGCCAATGGGCTACAAAAATTTTCTTTTCAGACGATCTTCTGGTTACCGAAGTTCAGCATCGGCGATCAAAAGAAGCCGGAGAGTTCGGTGGGGTCAGAGAGGTTCGTACCGTTGATAACGTTCAGCACATTAATGTGAACATTCGACTTAAAGACAAAGCAGATTTCTAACTTCAATGTAAATATAGTACCGGGTTTACAGCAGCGCCCATGTGGCGAATCGTTGCAACCACGACTACACGTGTTTGCCGTTTCACATTACAGAGACCATGTCTCCTGGATTGATTGACTCCCAATTCATCGACGCCGGTATCGTTACATCGAGGAACTGTTAGAGTCAATGGATGAGACGCCTACTTAACACTCGAATTACTCGCACAATGCACACACGCGGTGGCCCCTCGGTCAGTAGCGACAAGTCATCACAACTACCCCACGAAGGAAATTCCATGTCCAAACAAACTAAAGTTAAAGCAACGATTGCTCTGATGGCATTGGTGAGCGCCAGTGCGTTCGGCTCTTCTCAACTCGGTTACGGCAACACCAAGTGCTCCATTTACACGATGGTTCAACAAGACGGCGGAACATTGGGTTCCAATATCGACTCCTGGACCCTTGGGTATCTGAGTGGTCTAAATCACGCGGCCGCTGTAGATGGAAAGTCGGACAAATTGAGACGACAACAACCCGACCGCATTGCCGCGTACATCCGCGCTTACTGCGAATCCAAGACCGATGAGACGGTAGAACAAGCGGTAAATAGCTATTGGACGAGCTCGATTAAGGAGTAGTCATATTTCGACCGCTCGTCTACAAAATGTCTATGCAACGTGTAGTCCTTTTAATGTCACTAAGACAGGTGCCTGATGTCATACGCAGTTTCAAATCGAGAGGGTGACCATCTGGGGTTTATTTTTCTGTCCGGTGGCCCCGACTATGGTGAGTGTCTTGTTCGCTCGTTACCTGCCGAGGAAGAAAACTCTAAAATCCGGGAATCAATGCTCCTGCTTAAACTGCAGACTCACGGAGAGTTACAGTGGGAGAGAGTAGCGGATGTTTTTCAAATTTTCGATCCCGAAGGCGAGGTCGCGCTCGAAGAACGAGGGGGCAGAATGACAGGGTACGGTTTTGAGTACGTTGTTGAAGCAACAACCTAGCTGCGTCGGTGAACCAGCCGTATTCCAGCACGCCGGTCTTTTACCATTCCGATCCGTCGAAGCTAATTCCGGTAGTTTCTAAACTACTAAAGAACGGCAACCCGATGTTCTAAGCTATGGGCCGAACTCGTGTCGAGCAACGTTCCTTCCACCAGCTGTACACTTAAAGCCACCTAATTGGATAGTAGAGAATTTTCGTGAAACCCACTTCCTTTTTTATCTCAAGAATGTAGTGGTACTATGGATACATGAAAGAACAAAAAGACTTTAGCGGCAGGCCAACGTTTTCTTTTGAAGACATACGTGCAGGCCGCTACTCACGAATTGTCAAGAATTTGTCGAGACGATTTAAACTTCAACCTGAGGGGATGTTTGTGGACACTGCGGACAACAAGCTTCAGGAATACAGTTCTGGAAGTCTGTTGGTTAGTCTGGAGTGGACGACTGAAGTTGGTTTTAGCGTCAATTCAAGAAACCCCGATTCCGATCAACTAACCAGTGAAATCGCAGATTACACACACAACAAATATCGTGCGTGATGCCGAATATGTCCCTTTCCCTACAACAAAAGGTGGAACAAGGCATATTGGCTTTGGGTGGCGATCCGCAAGTTCTAGAGGCGCGTGGCCTACCTTGTTACGCCGACGCGCGCGAACTCGTGGTTGCCGACACGAGTAAAAGTGGAATTGAACATCGACTCACCGGGGCTGCAGCCGACTCCTGGAAAGCGATGAAAGCCGCTGCTGCCAACGACAATGTGTCACTTATTTTAATCTCCGGGTTCCGTAGCTTTGAGCGTCAGTTCGAAATCGTCAATCGACGCATTGAAGCTGGCGCGTCTCTGGAAGAACTGTTTTGCGTTTTGGCGCCGCCCGGTTGCAGTCAACATCACACGGGACGAGCGCTCGACATTGGCACCATGGGCTGTGAGCCTGCATCAATCAATTTCGCGACAACAGCTGCTTTCCAGTGGCTGTGTGAAAACGCTTCACCGTTCGGATTTAGCTTGTCGTACCCACAGAACAATTCGCAGGGATATAGCTATGAACCGTGGCACTGGTTTATATCCGATGCGTAGTTCCAAGACGCGGACAATGACGCTAGCGTTAAGCTTTTTAAGCGCGCTTCTTACACACTCTTCTTTATGGTCATGACCGTTCGGGGTATCTCTATGAAAACGCACCAACAATCGGAAGGACGATTTCGTCAGCTCACGTTAGCGCTGGTAATTTTGGCTACAGCGCTCATGTTTTCGAACTCAGCGTTCGCTCAGCAGCCTGCAAACGGGGAGTTACGAGGAACTGAACAAGTAGAAGTATGGAGCAAAGAGCTGAACAAATGGCTCAGCCCAATTCAGTTTTGGCGTAGTTTTGCGGTTCTCAACGGTGGGCTCACCTGGGGTGAGCGCGAAACCTACCCTGAGTACAGTAAGGTGAAAGAACGAGATTTAATGATTATCGAGCTGGACTCAGGTTCCTGTCTTATGGAATTCTTTCACCGACGCTGGCGCCGGGCTAACGACGTACGTCGCTGGGATACGAAATTCAACGAAGTTGCTGGCTGCCAGCGCGTTTTTGATTAGCCTTCTTCAAGTTCTCCAGGGAGCACTCCGTGGGGCTTTCCGCTGCTAGTTGACTCGTTATCTGGTACGTTATCTGAACAGATGGCACGCGAGGGTGGGTGGAGTGAAAAAGTGTAACCTTGAATCAGAATTTGAACATTTAGAGGGCTACTGGTCTCCACGCATTGTCGATCAGGTTAATGACCAGTACGTTAAAGTCGCTAAACTTAAGGGTGAGCTCACCTGGCACAAGCACGACGACGAAGACGAATTGTTCTACGTGTTTAAAGGCAATCTGAAAATTCAGTACGAGAACGGCGAAATCGAGCTAGGCCCTGGAGATTTGCACGTAGTCCCGAGAAACACCATGCACAACCCGGTTGCTGAACAAGAGTGCTGGATTTGCCTGATAGAAACGGTGACCACCAAACATACGGGCGACGTCGTGTCTCCTTTAACCAAGTCGCTGGCTGAGCAAGCGCGTTGACAAGTTTGCTTCCCGTTCCAGTGGTTCCTGTACTTAAAAGCGAGCGTCTTGAAATTCGACCGTTCATCTTCGATGACGCACCGTTCATTGTGAAACTATTGAACGACAAAGATTTCATCAAGCACATTCAAGACCGAGGCGTGCGTACGCTCGAAGACGCACGCGGATACCTGACCGACGGGCCAATGACGGGTTACCAAAAATTCGGTTTTGGTTTGTGCTGTGTCGTCGAGCAATCGAGTCAGGTGCCGGTCGGAATGTGTGGAATACTACAAAGAGAAACGCTTCCCGTTCCCGATATCGGTTACGCGTTTTTACCGGTCGCGCGGGGCAAAGGCTACGCGTATGAAGCAGCCGTTGAGGTTATTCGCCACGCGGGCTCTACGTTAAAGCTTGAGCGAATACTTGCCATCACGAATAAATCCAATATTGCGTCGCAAAAATTGTTAGATAAACTCGGTTTTCGCTTTATGGAGCTGGCGCAGTTTGAGCCAGAAAGCGCAGCGGTTCCATGCTACGAATTGAGACTTCGTAAGAGCAAGTTGGCGTGACAGCCGACGCTGGCTTCCCGCCTATTTCAACGCGTAGTGCCCGAGTGCTCGTGCTGGGTTCCATGCCGGGACGCCGTTCGCTCGATGAGCAGCAGTACTACGGACATCCGCAAAATGTATTTTGGCGCGTTATGGGCGAAATCACGCAGGTAGAGGCTTCTGAAGACTATGAGAGCAGAGTTAACGGATTGAATCGGGCCGGAATAGCGGTTTGGGACGTGATCAAAAGCTGTGTACGGCCGGGTAGCCTGGACGCGGACATTGAAGCCAACAGTATTAACGTCAACAACTTCGAAAAATTCTATCGCCAGCATCAACAGATTAAAGCCGTATTCTTGAACGGTGGCAAAGCTGCCCAAGAGTATAAGCGTAGGGTATTGCCAACACTCACCGAAAGACATGTTGGTCTTCCAACTGTTCAGCTTCTTTCTACGAGCCCGGCCAATGCGCGGTTTTCTTTTGAACAGAAGAAAACTAACTGGTTCGCACTACGCGCCTGCCTGGCTGAGTCCCTGCAAAAATAAGCCTCTGGCTAGGACCCGGGAGGAGTTTACCCTGTTTGTGATTGCGCGTAACCTGATGCTAATTGGTTTCCTTTTGCCAGAGTTTGTACACTCCGCTAATGACTGATTACAAATACTACGAAGCCTCTCCGCACGACTTACGTGCGCGTGCGCTATTGCCGATGCTTTTTGCGGCTGCCCTGGTAGGGTTGAGCTTCCTCATTCCTTCTTCGCAGAACTCGTCACTACTAGGTAACTTTGAGGGCGCCGATAAGGTGGCAGTCTTCTTATCCGACTCTGCCAAAGTATTTGGCATTTCAATCATTACGCTCGTATTGGTCGTGGTTCTCGGTACGCGAAAGCGACTCTCAGTCCAGTATCGGCTGAAAGAGGCCATCACCATTGTCGGAGCAGTCATTGTATTCGCCGGTGGCGGCGCCATGCTTAACGAGCACTATATTAAACCGCACTTCGATTCACCAAGGCCTAACATTGAGTGGCTTGCCCAACAACCAACCGGCATTGAGTCTGGCTTTACGGTTAAGTCGTACTACGCCAAAAAAAGTGGTGACGACCGTTCCCGTTTCATGAAAAAAGCTCTATTTGCGGTCGGTACCGATGTGTCCTCAATTGTAGGTGAGCACTGGGTAACCGAGCCTGGGTACTCGTTTCCGTCCGGGCACGCCTACGCCAGTTTTTTTCTGGCCACTTTCTTTTTGTTCTTTGCAACAACTTTTGTCTCTTCTACCAGACAATCGCTTTTTTTTCTGTTGGTTCCCTGGGCCATTGCCGTGAGTCTATCGCGGGTAATATTGAATGTGCATCGCCCGATGGATGTTACCGTGGGAGCTGTTCAGGGGCTGGTCGTTGGCATTATTGCGTGGCTTTTTGTTCGTGTGATTATCCGCAAGATCGCGCAGCAATAAATAGGGATCAGGCCCACTTTTATTCGCGAGGAGTGACGCAGCGACGTCATTGCGAGCGCGAAGCGCGCGGCAATCTCTTGACGTTAACGTGGCCTAACTGATTGAAGCTGCAATAACCGGACGGAGATTGCCACACCTGCTTCGCAGGTTCGCAATGACGGGGTGGTTGCGTACGCAATAACGGCGTTACGGTTGCTAATTGAAAGCAGTGGGTCAGGCCCAATTTTTTCCCCTGCTTCCTAGATTAAAAACCCCGTTTGGCCTCGATGACCAACTGCACGCTGTCGATGCCTTCGCGACTGGTCAGTGGAAAAGCCAGGTCAATGTGGATGACTTTGTTGCTGCCTCCGCGAGTGCTTGCCAGACGCAATCCGAATCCGACATCAACGAGTAGGTCGTTATTCTTTTCGCCCAACACGTTTTCGCCCCAAACCTGGCCCACGTCGACAAATGCAGCAGCCCCGACACGAGCCAGTTGAAGCGGGTAGTAGTTGCTGTAGTAGCGCTGTTCAGCGGTAAATAACACACGGCCACCCCCGTTGCGAAAGCGCGTCGGATAGCCACGTAGGCCAGTGCTTCCGCCGAGAACGGTGAAGCGGTCGAGGTCAGGACGCTCCGAGTGAATGGCGCCTAAGCTCGTGAAAAAACGAAATTTGTCGGACTGCCGAAGCGACCAGCTCACTCGAGCATTGGCCAGCAAGTTTTGAGGGCGACCCGACTCAAGTCGTGTGTTTATTCCAGTGCCAAACTGCCATAGAGCGGTGTCTGGAGAGCCTGACGACCGGCTTGCATTGGCACCCAGGATGATGGCGTTGCGGTCGGAGCCCGCGTCTTTACTTGCGTACCCCAGTAAAAATGAATACTGAGTGCCGAGATACAGGTCTTCTACCCGTTCCATTGTCTGAAAATTGCGAGTTGTTACAAACTTGTCCTGAAGCACGTTGATTGAAATGTAGGGGTAGTAAAGTTCGCGATCGTCAGGCCGTGCTATCGCCAGGAACGGATTGTCAGACAGTTTGAATTCGCTGTTTTCACCGGCGACTCCTGCTGTCCAGCGACGTACCCAACCGTCTTGGCGGCCTTGTGACCAGCCGCGAAACAGGTTGAATGAACTTGAGCGCTGTTTGTACTCACCAATGTCGTCGCCATTGCGATAGTAAATTCGGTCGCCGTCAAAATAATTGGTAATACCACCTTGAGAGCGTCTCGTGTCTAGTGAAAAGAATGGTTGAATAAGGCGCAGAGCAAAGGCTCCTCCGTCGTCGCTGTCAACCACGCCTACGCCAAAATCGAGTCTTTTCAAGAGGAAGTTGCGGTTGCTATAAATCAGTAAGTTGGAGGTGCGCTCAAGTTCCTCGGCACGAGACACAGTGAGGCTCGCTCCTGTACCCAGAAGGTTATCTTCTTCGAGGCCGAACGTGTAGAAAGTGTCACCGCCTGTGTTGGTGTAGTCGATTTCGGGGGACAGCGTCCACAGGTCGCGGGTAACCACTAAAAGGTCTACGACGCCATTTTCGTAACGTGTGGGCCTGACAGACGCACTAAACAGGTAACGCGCGTTGCGTAGAATGCGCTCAGTTTCGGTGATGGTTGTTGTTTGCAGGGCATTGCCTGGGGCAAACAAAAGCTGTGAGCGAATGACGTTTTCGCGAGTAATGTAGTGGAGACGGTTAGCGAGGTGGTGAAGTCTCTTGCCTTTGCCTTCGTCGGGGGCTTCAAATACGTTATTGCGTTGAATCTCAATCGACCCAATAATGGCGCCCTGCGCTTCCAGTTCCTTCAGAGACAGTTCGGTGGCTGAGGCGCTAGTGCAAAGAAGACCCAGAAACGCAATTATGAGCAAGAGTTTTGCAGGCACGCAATCCAGCCGTCTTTGAAAAGAGCGCCAAGTATACGGTGAAACCTGCTCACACAGTGTGCGCGAAGTCATAAACATTCGAATATTGATGACAGGCTGCGGGGCACTAGCCTGCACTGATCGTCAAGCTACCAAGGGGGTTGCCGTGGAGCAACAGTTAGGACAGATTACATTGGTGGTCGCCGACTACGACGACGCCATTGCCTATTTCACGGGCAAGCTCAATTTTGAGTTGATTGAGGATACGCCTCAGGAAGGCAAGCGCTGGGTTGTGATACGGCCACCTGGCAATGGGTCGGCATGCCTTCTATTGGCGAAGGCCAAGAACCCGGAGGAGGCCGAACATGTCGGTAATCAAACGGGCGGTCGAGTGGCGTTCTTTTTGTACACCGATGATTTTTGGCGAGATTATGAGTCAATGCAGCAGGCTGACATCGACTTTATCGGTGAGCCTCGCGAAGAAGATTACGGTTATGTCATAGTCTTTCGCGATTTATACGGTAATAAGTGGGACTTTATCCAACATCGTTAGCAGGTGACTGGCAATGAATGAGACAAACATTGAGAGCGCTTTGATTAGTTGGGGCGACTTCGAAAGGGTCGAGCTGCGGGTTGGTACGGTGGTGGATGTAGAGGAGTTCCCTGAGGCCAGGTGCCCTGCGTGGATACTGCATATCGACTTTGGTGATAAAGTAGGCAAACGTAAGTCCAGCGCTCAAATTACCGATCTATACACTCGTGAAACGTTGATCGGGCGGCAGGTGATCGCTGTCGTTAATTTTCCCGTCAAGCAAATCGGTCCGTTAATGTCTGAATGTCTGGTTACCGGGTTTGCAAACAATGATGGCGCTATTGTTCTGGCGCAGCCTGAGCAGAACGTGCCAAATGGCGCGCGGCTGTGCTGATCGGTCAGGGTCCGGCAAGGCTATTAGTGTATTTGCAGTACATGGTGAGTGCTTTGCTAAATGATACGTTCCTGTTTCAATAACGGGTGAATATCGAAGGAGCCTATTGCAGTGCAGCCAATCAATTCGACTATTCTTGTGTTTTATGTACAATCTCGTACCAACAAAGCGCTTGCTTTGCGGGTACTTTTTGAACGCTGCGAAGGTGTTGTTACGCCGGTTTGTACGGATTAGACCGGTTCGACAACTTCAGTTAAATCAAGTGGGAGAATTCATCGTGGGTATGATGAGTGAGTTTAAAGACTTTGCCATGCGTGGCAATGTAATGGATATGGCTGTCGGTATTGTTCTTGGCGGCGCGTTCGGTAAAATTGTGGCTTCGTTCGTTGGGGACGTTCTGATGCCACTGATTGGTAAACTTTCAGGTGGCGTAGATTTCACCACGAAGTTTATTAATCTTGGGGCCGAAAACTATCCAACTTTGGCGGCAGCTGAAGAAGCCGGTGCTTCTGTATTGCGCCATGGTAATTTTATTCAATCTGTTATTGACTTCGTCATCATTGCTTTTGCAATCTTCATGGTTATCAGAGCCATGAACAGCGCAAAGAAAAAAGAAGAGGAAGCACCACCAGCTGCACCGCCCGCTGACCAGGTGCTTCTCGCTGAAATTCGCGACTTACTGAAAAAATAGTCTGCGCAGCGATGTAAAAAAAGCCGGTTATGAGAATAGCCGGCTTTTTTACGCGCGGGGCTTTGGTGGCTAGTTTTAGCCTGAAGCCCTTCAAATTATCGGTCACTAAACCAGGTGGCCAGCTAACCTGCCAGCTTGGTGCGTACATCAATGGTGTTATGTAGTGTTCTGTGTACGGGACACCGGTTGGCAATTTCCATTTAACGGATTCCTTTATGTGACGGATGAGTGGCATGTCTTTACAATACCGTGAATGAGTCAGACAGACATCACATTGGATAACGACGAGACTATTGTTGCCGTGGCTACGCCACCGGGCAGAGGTGGTATTGGCATCGTGCGTGTTTCAGGGTTCGGTGTGAAAGACATTACGAGGGCCATAGCAGGCGCTCTACCGAAACCTCGTCTTGCTACGGGGGCGACTTTTCGCGACGCGCAGGACGCTCCGATAGACCACGGGCTAGTGCTGTATTTCGAGGGACCAGCTTCGTTCACAGGCGAAGACGTAGTTGAACTCCACGGGCACGGTGGTCCAGTGCCGATGGATATGCTGGTTCAACGATGTGTCGAACTCGGTGCCCGTGTGGCAATGCCAGGTGAGTTTTCAAAACGGGCTTTTTTGAACGACAAAATTGATCTGACGCAGGCTGAAGCCATCAGCGACTTAATTGACAGCGCTTCGCAGCAAGCAGCAAGAGCCGCGGTGCGTTCTCTGTCTGGGGACTTTGCCAAACGTATTCACGTGTTGGTGCAGGCGTTGACTGAACTGCGAATGTATGTCGAGGCTGCCATAGACTTTCCGGAGGAAGAAATAGACTTTCTTGAAGACAACGAACTAAAGCTGCGCGCACACACCGTAGAGCAGCTATTTATTGAGTTGCAGCGCGACGCCGAGCAGGGGCAGCTACTGCGCGACGGAATGGTCCTCGTAATTGCAGGCCCACCGAATGTGGGTAAGTCGAGTTTACTCAATCGGCTTGCGGGTTACGACGCCGCTATTGTGACTTCACATCCGGGCACCACCCGAGACGTGCTTCGGGAAGATTTACACATTGACGGCATGCCTTTGCGTGTCATTGATACCGCAGGCTTACACCAGTCGGACGACCTGATTGAGCAAGAAGGCATGCGCCGGGCACGCTCGGCCATCGCAACGGCAGACCATGTCCTTTTAATGAGTGACGCCGCCAGGCCAGAAACGCTCCACATGGAAGGCGAAAAATTGCCAGAAGGCGTTCCGGTTACTCGTCTAGTTAACAAAATCGATCTTCTTGGCGACCTGCCTAATCTTCAGACAGACGAGTCCGTTTTGTATGCGTCGGCAGCGACGGGGGAGGGTGTCGATGAATTGCGGCAGTATTTGAGTGCCCAAATGGGCTACTCCG